>DASUVR010000070.1:0-12729 GCA_036378855.1 Gemmatimonadales bacterium
GTGTTCTCGCTACGGTAGCCGGAACGCCTTGGATGGTCCGTGGAGGTGATGTCGTGTTGCTGGGCAGCCGGCTGGAGCCCGGCTGGACTGATCTGCCGGTGTCGGCGGGTTTCATGCCTTTCATGGATCTGCTGGTGAACCGCCTGGCCCGCGGCGAGAGCGTGCTGGAGCAGGGCAGCACCGGCGATGCGGTCCGGCTGCCGGATCTGACAACGGAGGTACGAAAGGGCGACCGTGGCTGGCGAGTGGAGGGTGGCGCGCTGTTTCGTCCGGCGGAGCCGGGGGTTCACTTCCTCCTCTCCGGGCGTGACACCATCGGCGCGCTGAGCGTCAATCCGGACCCACGTGAGTCCCGGCTGGAGCGCGCCACCGATGGCCAGGCGAGGCGGCTCTGGCGCGGGGCGCAGATCATCTCCCTCGGCAAGGCGGGTGGTGCGGCCTTCTCCTCGGCGGCCCGGGGAGATCTGCGCGGCCCACTGTTGTGGACGGCATTGCTGGTGGGACTGGCGGAGGCCGGCTTTGCCAGCGGATGGAGACGCCGGGCATGAGCCTCAAGCCGCTGCTTGACGCTTTCGAGCGAACCCCTACGGTACAGGATCTCTCCGAACGTCTGCCTTCCCGGGCAACAGCATTGCGGCTGGGGGGCCTACCCGGATCGAGCGCAGCCGTGCTGGTTGCGTGGCTGGTTCGCGCCTTTCCTCAGCGACTGTTGACGGTGGTGGCTCCCACGCCGGCCGATGCCGAACGCTGGCTCAGCGATCTGGGTCATCTCACCGACGCTGCCACCGTTCTCTATCCCCAACGCGAAGCGCTGGGCGAGGACGAGCCTCACTACGAGATTGCCGGTGAGCGCGCCGAAACCGTGCAGGCGCTGCTGGAGGGGAAGCTCAGGATCCTGGTAACCACCGCGAGAGCGACGGCGGAGCGTACTCTGCTGCCTGCTGCGCTGGAGCGGCTGCGCCTGTCGCTCTCGGTTGGAGACAAGCGGCCTCCGGCAGACGTTGCCCGAGACCTCGAGACCATGGGATACCGCCGGGTGCCCACGGTCACCGAGGTTGCCGAATACAGTGTCCGAGGCGGCATCCTGGACGTGTACGGATTCGGCATGGCTGCTCCAGCTCGACTCGAGTGGTGGGGCGACGACATCACCTCACTGCGGGGCTTCGACCTCACCACCCAGCGATCGCTCGAGGAGCTGCCGGAGATCACGGTGTTGCCGATCAATACCCAGGCCGTGAGGGAGGCGGAGGGGCGGACAGTCGGAGAGTCGGAGGCTGACAGCTCGCTCCCTCCCTCCCTCCGCCTCTCCGCCTCTCCGACTGTCCGCAGTACCCTCCTCGAGCTCCTCCCCTCGGATACCCTCGTCGTAGAGGAGTCCTTCGGGCCCGATCTGGATGAAGTGACCCGCGCCTGGAACGAGGCCGAGCACCACCTCGACGTGGCGCGGCGGCTGGGGGAGGACGTCCCCAAGCGCGAGGCCATCTTTCAGGATCCCACCGAATGGCGAGCCCGGCTCGAGGCTTTTCCCCGTCTGGTTTCCCGGGATGAGCCGGTGGACCTCCAATTCGGATTCTTTCCTCCCGAGCGCGTCGATCGAGACCTCAACCGGCTTCGGACACTGCTTCGCTCCGGCACGCCGACACTCCTGCTCTGTGACAATGAGGGCCAGCTGGAGCGGATGGAGGAGCTGCTGGAAGAGGGCGGCCGGTTCAGCACCGGCGCTACCCTCGCCATCGGGGCGCTCGACGGCGGATTCGTCATGCCGACTCTCCGGGTCCTTACCGACCACGAGATTTTCCGTCGCGCGCGCAGGCTCCGCCGGCCGCGCCGCTACCGGGAAGCGGCACCCTCTACCGCCACCGGCGCCCTGGCCGTTGGCGACTACGTCGTGCATCTGGATCATGGCATCGGGATCTACCGGGGCATCGACACGATCACCGCGGGCGAATCGACCCTCGAGGTGGCCATCGTGGAATACGAGGGCGGCGATCGGCTGAATGTGCCGCTCTACCGGCTGGATCAGATGGAACGCTACCGGGCAGCCGGCGAGGATGGCGACCGGCCGCCTCCCCGTCTCCACCGTCTGGGAGGTTCGAGCTGGCAGCGGGTCAGGGAGAAAACCCGTCAGGCCATCAAGCAGATGGCCGCGGAACTGCTGGATCTCTACGCTCGACGCACCGTAAGCACCGGCTTTGCCTTTCCGCCGGATACCAAGTGGCAGCGAGAGCTCGAGTCCAGCTTCCTGTATGAGGACACGCCAGACCAGCGCCGCGCTACGGAGGAGGTCAAACGGGACATGGAGCAGCCGCTCCCGATGGACCGACTGCTCGTGGGCGACGTGGGTTACGGCAAGACGGAGATCGCCGTACGGGCCGCGTTCAAGGCGGTGCAGGCCGGAAAGCAGGTGGCGGTGCTGGTGCCCACCACGATTCTCGCCGAGCAGCATGGGCGGACGTTTCTTGAACGGCTCGCCGACTTTCCGGTGCGGGTCGAAGTGCTCTCCCGCTTCCGCACCGCCAAGGAGCAGAAGGGCGCGCTCGAGCGTCTCGCCAAAGGCCAGATCGACGTGGTCATCGGCACCCACCGATTGCTCTCCAAGGATGTGATCTTCCACGACCTGGGACTGCTGGTGGTGGACGAGGAGCATCGCTTCGGGGTGAAGCACAAGGAGCGGCTCAAGGCCATGCGGCTCTCGGTGGACGTTCTGACCCTCACCGCGACGCCGATCCCCCGTACGCTGCACCTGTCGCTCGCCGGGCTCCGCGATCTCACCCTGATCGAGACACCGCCCCGGGACCGCTCTCCGATTCTGACCTTTGTCGAGCCCTGGGACGATGGGCTCCTGGAGGAGGCGTTCGCCCGGGAAGTGGACCGCGGTGGCCAGGTCTTTACCGTTCACAATCGGATCGAAACCATCGACACCATTGCGGCCCGGGTACGGTCTCTGGCGCCCCGCGCCCGGGTGGGTGTGGCGCATGGGCAAATGCCGGCGGATCAGCTGGAAGAGGTCATGCGTTGCTTCGTGGCCGGAGAGGTGGACATCCTGGTCTCCACCATGATCGTAGAGTCCGGACTCGATGTGCCCAATGCGAACACGATGGTGGTGCACGACGCCCACCGCTTCGGCTTGGCCCAGCTCTATCAGCTGCGGGGGCGGGTGGGAAGGAGTCATCGCAGGGCCTTCTGCTACCTCCTGGTGCCCGACAGCATCGATGCCGATGCGGAGGAACGGCTCCGGGTGCTGGAGCATCATACAGATCTGGGTGCGGGCTATCGCATCGCGTTGAAGGACCTCGAGATCCGGGGTGCGGGCAACCTGCTCGGCGCCGAGCAGTCGGGGCACGCGCATGCGGTAGGATTCGATCTGTACCTGCGCTGGTTGGAGGAGACGGTGCGGGCACTTCGGGGCCAGGGCACCGCGGAACAACCGGTGCCGCCGGAGGTGGTGCTCGACCGGCCGGCCCATCTGCCCGACACCTACGTTCCGGACGACGACGTCAAGCTGGATCTCTACCGGCGACTGGCGCGTGCCGCGACATCCGGTGAAATTGATGGGCTTCGCGATGAACTGCGGGAGCGCTTTGGTCCTCTGCCCGTGATGGCCGAGACGCTGCTCGACATGACCCGGCTTCGAGTCATGGGTGCAGCGCTTGGTCTGCAGAACGTGCTGGTTCGGGGGGAGGAGGCTCGGTTGACCTTCCGACCCGGGACCGCACCCCGACTCGCCGGACTCACCTCCGCCCTCGACGACGTGCAGTTGGCCGCGGAGGTTCGGCGGACCGTTCCGCTTTCGCTCCGGCTGATGCGGCTGGGAGGCGAGCCGATCGTCCCGGCACTGGTCCGGGCGTTGCGGAAAGCGTCGTGAGGGAGTCGGGAGTCAGGAGCTTGGCACATCATTTCCCTGACTCCCGACTCGAATTAAATGTCTCTTCTCATGGAGTACTAATGCCCCGTCTTGCTCTGTTGATGTCAGTCCTGGTCGGCTCGCTCACAGCCTGTTCCAGCTTTCGCGACCTCTTCTCGGCTCACGCCGATGTGGCCGCGGAGGCGGGAACGCGGAAGCTCACTCCGGAGCGGCTGGCTCAGATCATGAACAGCGGGAAGGGCATCAAGGCTGACCGGGAGGTAGCCAAGTTCGTCGCGAACGTCTGGGTGGACTACAGCCTGTTCGGCCAGGCGGTGGCCAACGGCAAGGTACCTCTGGATTCGGCAAGCATTGCCCGAGCCATGTGGCCTCAGATAGCCGAGCTCAAGGGCACGCACTGGCACGACACCCTGACTGCCCGGCGCTCGGCGTTTCCTCCCACCGCTGCCGATAGCCTGTATCGGGGCAACGATGTTCGGGTTCTGCAGCACATTCTCTATCGGGTTCCACCCAACGCGGTGCCCGAGGTGCGTAACGCGGCGCGCAAGAAGGCCGAAGGCACGCTGGCCCGGATCAAGCGCGGCGCGGACTTTGGCCAGATAGCCGCGCAAGTTTCGGAAGATCCGGGAAGCAAAGCTGATCGCGGGTTCTTGCCACCGAGCCCCAAGGGCAGATTTGTGCCCGCATTCGATAGCGCGGGTTGGTCACTGGCGCCGGGGGCAACCAGCGGCATCGTGGAGACTCCGTTCGGCTACCACATCATCAAACGGCCGAGCGAAGAGGCGGTGCGAGACCGGCTTACGGCTTACCTGGTGCAGAGCGCCGGCAGCAGGCTCGATTCGATCTACATGGACAGCCTGGCCATGCAGAACCAGATCAAGATTGAAAAAGGCGCGGCAGCCGCCATGCGGTCTGCCGGCGAAGATCCGGACAAGGCGCGCCGCTCCAACAAGAAGCTGGTGACTTATAAAGGAGGCGAGCTGACTGTGGCCGAGTTCATGCGCTGGATTCAGGCTCTGCCGCCGCAGTACGCCACCCAGCTGCGTCAAGCCAACGACACCATGCTCAATCAATTCGCCCGAGTCCTGACCCAGAACGTGCTGCTGCTGCGGCAGGCCGACTCGGCGAAAATTCAGATAACGCCGGCTGAATGGAAGGATCTGGCGGACACTTATCGTGGCCAGGTGGACTCTCTGCGGGTGGACATGGGACTCGACACCGCGGGTCTCTGGGACAAGACCGTCTCGACAGCTGACCGCAATAAGGTGGCCGCCACCAAAGTCGACGAGTACTTCGAGCGATTGGCTTCGGGAAAGTCCCGGCTCCGCCCCTTGCCCGCTGCGATGGGGAGCCTGTTGCGGGACCAGTCCAGTTACCGGGTCTACGATGCCGGGCTCAACCGTGCGGTGGAGCTGGCGCAGGCCCAACGGCCCAAGGGCGATACGACCCGAGCCCAAACCGGACCGATGCAGCGGGCCCCTGGCCCGGCGCCGATCCCGGGCATAGCGCCGACTCCAGGTGAGCCCCAGGCGCCGACCGCTGCGCCAGGTGCCGGGAAGTCGCCTGAAAACTCCGGCGCCAAGCCGCCCGCGGGTGCCCGCCCGCCGAAGAAGAAGCCGTAAGCATGAGCAGGAAAGAGATCTGTGCTCTGATTCTGCTAGCGGTGGGAACTGCCACCGGGCTGTCAGCTCAGGACTCCACCGTAGCCAGCGCTCCTCCCCGAGACACCACGTTCGTGGTGGACAAGGTGGTGGCGGTGGTGGGCAATCGGCCGGTGCTAGCGTCTCAGGTTGACGAGGAGCTGTTCTCCCGCCAGTCGCAGGGAGTCAAGCTGCCTGACAATCCCGAAGGCATTCGGGCAATACGCCAGCAGATCGTCTCCTCCATCATCGATGAGGAGTTGCTGGTGCAGCAGGCCATGCGCGACACCTCCATCAAAGTCACCGACGAAGAGATCGCCAGCGGGGTCGAAGAGCAGGTGAAAAAGGTGCGCACCAACTTCAACTCCGAGATGGAGTATGCCGCGGAGCTGAAGAAGGCGGGATTCCAGACACCGGAGGAGTACCGCCGGTGGCTGACCGACCAGCAGCGCAGGGCCGCCTATCAGAATCGGCTGATCGAAAAGTTGCGCAACGATGGCAAGCTCAAATCAGTGGCGCCCACCGAAAAGGAGATGAAGGAGTACTTCGAAGAGCAGAAGGCCTCACTGGGCACCCGCCCCGCCACGGTGTCCTTTCGCCAGATCGTAGTAACTCCAATGCCTTCCCCAGCGGCCAAGGCCAAGACCAAGGCCGAGGCCGACTCGATCGTACTGGAGCTCCGGAGGGGTGCCGACTTTGCCGTGGCCGCCCGTCGGTTCTCCCAGGACCCCGGGTCGAAGGAACAGGGGGGCTCACTCAACTGGTTCCGCCGCGGGGTGATGGTGCCGGAGTTCGAGAAGGTGGCTTTCTCCCTCCGGCCGGGCATGATCTCAGACCCGGTGGAGTCGCCGTTCGGTTACCACATCATCCAGGTCGAGCGGGTGCAGCCGGCCGAGGTTCAGGCCCGGCACATCCTGCTGGTGCCGGAGATCGATTCGGCGCACGTCGACAGTGCCCGCGCTTTGGCCGAGTCGATACGTGCCGCGTTGCTGGCCGGCGCGTCCTTCGACTCGCTGCAGCGGCTCTATCACGACCGTTCGGCAGAGAAGGAGGCCTCGAACGTTCCGGTCACCAAGCTTCCGGAGAACTATGCCAAGGTGGTGGCCGACTCCGGACGGGGAGCCATTCTTCCGGTATTCACCATGCCGGGATCCGGCAATCGCGACCAGTTCGTCGTGATGCAGGTGATCGACCGGCGGCCCGAAGGTGAGATCAGGTACGAGGACGTACGCGATCGAATCCGGGAGCAGCTGGGCCAGCAGCTCGCCATCCGGCGGTATCTCGACCGGCTGCGCCGGTCCACCTACGTCGAGATCAGGACCTGAGGCCGGGAAAACCACCTCGGATCGCGGTGACGCTGGGTGATCCACGCGGAATCGGTCCCGAGATCACCGCCGCCGCCCTGACTCGGCCCCTTCCGGCAGAAATCACGCTGGTCGGGGCCGACGATCAGATTGGCAGCATTCCGGCCGAGCGCCGGCTCAGCGTGGGAACCTGGGGCTTGGGGTTGGGTGATAGCCCGGACCGAAGCCGAACCATGCGGGCGGGCCGTATCGCCGGCAGTGCGGTGGAAACCGCGGCCAAGCTCGCGCTCAGCGGTGAGGTGGATGGCATTGTCACCGCTCCCGCCCACAAGCATGCGCTTCACCTCGCAGGATTTCCCTATCCCGGTCACACCGAGTGGCTGGCCCATCTGGCCGGAGATGTCGACGTCGCCATGATGCTGGCGGCCGAGGGGCGTCTCGATGGCGGGCCTACTCTGCGAGTCGTGCTGGTGACCACCCACATTCCCTTCCGCGATATTCCCGCGTTGCTCACCACTGACCGCGTGATACGCACCGGACGCGTGGTGCAGACGGCGTTGCGAGATTGGTGGGGAATGGATCGCCCTCGACTCGCGGTGTGTGCCGTGAATCCCCACGCAGGCGAATCGGGGCTCTTCGGAGACGAGGAGGAGAGAGTCCTGGGTCCCGCGGCGCGGACGCTCGAGGCGGCGGGCCCGCTGCCGGCAGATACCGTTTTCGTCCGGGCGCTGCGCGGCGAGTTCGATGCGGTACTGGCGCCCTATCACGACGTCGGCATGACCGCCATCAAGGTGGCCGCATTCGGCCGAGCAGTGAACGTGACGCTGGGGCTTCCGTTTCCGCGGACCTCACCCGATCACGGGACCGCTCTGGATATCGCGGGTACTGGCAAGGCGGATGCGGCCAGCATGCGGGCCGCTTTGGAGCTGGCCACCCAGCTCGCTGCCGGGAACCGAACCGTTACGCCGGCTTTGCGGCCCTAGCGTCTTCTGTCCCGGCCTCTTCCGGCCGGGAGATGTGCAGGCGTATGGTCTTCACCCGGCGGCCGTCCATCTCTACCACCTCAAAGGTGAATGGTCCGGCCGTCACCCGGTCTCCCACCCGCGGAAGCCGGCCCAGCTGCCCGAAGACATAGCCACCGATCGTGGTGTAGTCGGTGTCGTCGAGGGTGCCCTCGTACTCCGTGTTGAACTCCGAGATCGGCTGGGAGCCGTCCAGCCGGGGGCCGCCTTCGTCGGGGCCGGATCGATCCTGAGGGTCGTGCTCGTCGTAGATCGGCCCCACGATTTCCTCCAGCAGGTCTTCCATGGTCACCAGTCCGGCCGTCCCGCCGTACTCATCCAGCACGATGGCCAGGTGAGTCTTCAGCCGCTTCATGTCGGCCAGCACGTCCTCCACTTCGCGGGTGCCCGGGACAAAGAGCGGAGAACGCATGATCACCCGAATGGTCTGACCCGGACGGGAGCGCAGGGCAGAGAGGATGTCCTTGGCGTGCACCACACCAATGATGTCGTCGAGCGACTCGGTATACGCGGGATAGCGCGAGCGGCCGTGAATCGCCACCTGGTCGGCCGCAGCTTCGACCGTGAGGTCGGCCTCCAGCGCGGCCATCTGGGTCCTCGGAGTCATCACTTCCTGGGCGGTCTTCTCGCTGAACTCGAATACTCCCTCCAGCAGCCGGGCGTCCTCTTGCAGCAGGCTGCCACCTTCGGTGCTCTGCTCCACCAGCATCCGGATTTCTTCCGGCGAGTGGAGCCGCTCGCTTTCTCCCGGCGGGTTGATTCCCAGGACATTGAGCAGTCGATTGGCGCTGCCATAGAGCACCGTAATCGGGCCCTTCATGATCCAGGCAAACCCCATGAGCGGAGGGGTCAACCAGCTACTGACCGTCTCGGGATACACCAAGGCCACCGCCTTGGGGACCAGCTCGCCCAGCGTAATGTGCAGAATGGTGATGATGATGAAGGCGATGGTGGAGGCAACGGCGTGGGTCGTGATCGGTGCCAGCGCGCCCGGAAGGGATTTGAAAGCTCCCCCGATCAGCCCCGCCAGGGCCGGCTCTCCGATCCACCCCAGGCCCAGCGAGGTCAGCGTGATGCCCAGCTGCGTGGCCGAGATATAGCGGCCGAGCGATTGTACCGCCCGGCGTGCCAGCCTAGCTTTGGCGTCCCCCGCCTGCACCAGCTCGTCCAGACGCGTGCGCCGGGCGCTCACCAGGGAAAATTCGGCGGCGACAAAGAAGGCGTTGGCCAGCACCAGAACCACGACCGAGATCAGGCCAACTGCTATGGGAGGGGATCCTGCTGGTTCCATACGTCCAGAGTCTAGTCGCCCGCTGGCAATCCGGCGAGGGCGCCGGTTGATCCGCCGCATCACCGTCCCCCCGTTCGACGCGCTCGAGCCCTTCCTTCCCCGGCTCGGAGGCATCGACCCTCATACGCGACAAGCGGTTACCCGGATCCTCGACGACGTTATCGCGCGGGGAGATGCGGCGATTCGGGAGTATGGCCGCGAATTCGATGGGGTGGACCTCGCTCCCGATGACTGGGAGCTCGATGCCGCCACCTGGCAGCAGGCTCCTTCCCGGGTCTCTGCGGCCCTGCAGGACGCGCTCTCACTGGCGGTACGACGGGTGACCGAATATCACCAGCGGCAGCGCGACAACGGGTACCATCTGACGGAGCCGGACGGCAGCCTGGTTGGAATGAAGGTCGCGGCTCTCGACCGGGTTGGACTGTATGTCCCGGGTGGGAAGGCCTCGTATCCCTCGTCAGTGATCATGAACGCGGTGCCGGCGCTGGTCGCCGGGGTGCAGGAGATCATCGCGGTGATTCCGCCGGGAGGAGTGACCGATGTGGTGCTCGCTGCCTGCGCCCTGTCCGGAGTCACCCGGGTGTTCCAGGTTGGTGGGGTTCAGGCGATTGCGGCGCTGGCCTACGGGACCCGCACGATTCCGCGGGTGGACAAGATCGTCGGACCGGGAAACCGCTGGGTGGCCGAGGCCAAACGCCAGGTGGCCGGTCACGTGGGCATCGACATGATTGCCGGGCCCACCGAGGTCCTCGTCATAGCGGACGAGAGTGCCCGGCCGGAGCGGGTTGCGGCAGACCTGATCGCGCAAGCGGAGCACGACGAAGACGCCACCAGCTGGTGTGTGACCACCAGTCCCGATCTGGCCGAGGTGTTACCCTCGGCGCTGGAGGCGGCCCTGGTGGTTACCCCCAGGGAGCAGATTGCGCGGCAGGCCCTGGAGCGCAACGGTCTCATCGTGCTGGCCGGATCGATGCGAGAGGCCATCGAGGTGGTGAACCGGCGGGCGCCGGAGCACGTGCAGATCTGCGCTGACGGTCCCGAGCGGGTGGCCGGCTCCATCCGCAACGCCGGCGCCATCTTTCTGGGCGACAGCACTCCCGAGCCGGTGGGCGACTACGTTGCCGGGCCCAGCCACGTGCTGCCGACCGGGGGCACCGCCCGCTACGCTTCCCCTCTCGGTGTCTACGATTTCGTCAAGCGAACCAGCATCATCCGCTACGCGGAAGGCCGGCTGGCGAGCGATGCGGATGCCATCATCGCCCTGGCGGAGGCCGAGGGATTGTATGCCCATGCCGAAGCCGTGAGGATGAGAATAGCTGTGGCAGCGGGGCAGCAGCTTAAATTGAGGACATGACCGGTACTCGAGTTCCCGTTCCATCGGCGGCTGGAGCATTTCGGGACGACTGCATTTCCCTCACCTCGAACCGCCCCGCTGCCCAGCTGCCCCGTCTGGCCGCCGTATTAGGTCTCACCCTGGTGTTCATGCTGGTAGAGGCAGTCGGCGGCTGGATCAGCGGCTCTCTGGCTCTGCTGGCCGACGCCGGCCACATGCTCACCGATGCCGGAGCGCTCGGCCTCTCTCTTCTCAGCGGGTGGATCGCCCTCCGCCCCGCCACCGACAACAAGACCTTCGGCTATCAGCGCTGGGAAATTCTTGCGGCGCTGGTGAATGGGGCGGCCCTCTTCGGGATCGCCGCCTGGGTGATCGTGGAGGCCGTCCAGCGGATTCAATACCCTCACCCGATCCAGGCCCAGCTCTTCCTGATTGTGGCCGCTGCCGGTCTGGTAGTGAATTTGATCAGCCTGAGAATGCTGCACGGCCTCCGGCACGGCAGCCTGAACAGCAGGGGAGCCTACCTCCACGTCCTGGGTGACGCCCTGGGTTCCGCCGGGGCGCTGGCTGCCGCCGCGGTCATCTGGCTGACCGGCTGGCTCCTGGCCGATCCGATCATCTCTATCGTCCTGGCGCTGCTGATCCTGGTGGGAGCCTGGCGGCTCATCCGTGAAAGCACCGACATCCTGCTGGAAGGCGTTCCGGGGCACGTCTCCATGCCCGAGGTGCAGCGCCGGATGCTCGATGTCCCGGGCGTCACCGCGGTGCACGACCTGCACGTCTGGACCGTAACCAGCGGCCTGGTTGCGATGAGTGGCCACGCCATCGTGCCGGAGCTGGCCTCGCATCCGGAAGTGCTGGAGGGAATCCGCGGTCAAATGGCGGCCCTGGGCATCGCTCATGTCACGATTCAGCTCGAGGTCCAGCATGAGTGCGAGGAACCGCGTCCGGTCACGAGAGAAGGGATGCACCATGGACACAGTCATTAAGGGAGCAAAGACCGCCTCCTAACCTTCCCGTCTTTCCCGCCCTTCCCCCTTACAAAAAACCTTGCACCCACGCACCGAGCCACCTATATATGCGCCGCGGAGGCCCGGGCGTCCGGGCCTCCTCCGTTCAGGTCAACGCTGGATGCACCATTGATCCGTAACTTGGCGATCATCGCCCATGTCGATCACGGCAAAACCACCCTGGTGGACCAGATGCTCCGGCAAGCGGGAGCGTTCCGGGCCAACCAGCAGGTGGAGGAGCGCGTGATGGACTCCAACCCGCTCGAGCGTGAGCGGGGCATCACCATTCTGGCCAAGAATACGGCGGTGCGGTGGAAGGGCACCAAGATCAACATCGTCGATACCCCGGGGCACGCGGACTTCGGCGGTGAGGTCGAACGGATTCTTCGGATGGTGGACGGAGTCCTGATTCTGGTGGACGCGGCAGAGGGGCCCATGCCCCAGACCCGGTTCGTCACCCGTAAGGCGCTCGCCCTGGGGCTCCGCCCCATCGTGGCCATCAACAAGATCGACCGGGCAGACGCCGAGCCCCTCCGGGTACACGACGAGGTGCTCGGCCTCTTCATCGACCTCGAGGCCACCCACGAGCAGCTGGACGCCCCCTTCCTTTATACGTCGAGCCGGGCCGGCACCGCCACCACCGACTTGGACCAGCCGGGAACCAATCTCGAGCCACTCTTCCAGGCCATTCTGGACCATGTGCCGGAGCCCAAGGGCGACCCTGAGGGACCGTTCCAGATGCTGGTCTCGACCCTCGACTTCTCCAGCTTCATCGGCCGTATCGCCATCGGGCGGATCGAACGAGGCCGGGTGCGGGTGGGCGACAACGTCGTCTTGCTTCCCTTGGGCGACCCGGGACTGGTGCCGGAAGGAGAAGATGTCGAGCGGAACCGGGTGACCCGGCTCTACACCTTCGATGGACTGAACCGCGTCGAGGTCCAGGAGGCAGAGGCGGGAGATATCGTCGCGTTGTCCGGGTTCGAGAAGATCGAAATCGGCAAGACCTTCACCTCGGTGGACGTGCCGGAGCGGATGGAGGGCATCGCCGTCGAGGAGCCCACCATCTCGGTGGACTTCATCGTCAACAACAGTCCGTTCGCCGGGCGGGAAGGAAAGTACGTCACCAGCCGGCAGCTCAAGGATCGGCTGTACCGCGAGCTCGAGCGCAACGTGGCGCTGCGGGTGGAGGAGACCGACAGCCCCGACACCCACACCGTGTCGGGCCGCGGCGAGCTGCACCTGGGCATCCTGATGGAGACCATGC
>DASUVR010000071.1:0-2501 GCA_036378855.1 Gemmatimonadales bacterium
TCACCGATGGCGTATCGCAGCGGCTGCAGGCGGGGAACTCGGTGTATCGCAGCCGGGCGGGAGGCGTCCTCTCCAGCAATACTACCGCGATGCCTTCGCCTTCCTGGAATGCGGTCGCGATGGCCTCGCACATCCGACCCACTGAGCCGGGCTCGGCCACCAGGCGGTCGACTACCACCAGGAGCTCGCCCACGCGGGTGAGGTCCAGCTCGGAAGGCAGCTCGGACAGATGGTGGGGGGTGCCGTCGGCCAGCACGCGCACAAAGCCGAGCGCCCGGAGGTTCTCCACCACCGCACCATGGGTCAGGCGGGCCACCGGCGGGAGCGGAAAACACACCTGAACCCGTCCCTGGCCCTGGGCCACTACTTCATCAGCCGCGACATCAGGGGTGTCTTTCCGGACCGGGCCGCCGCAGCGGCGGCAGTAACACCGCCCAATCCGGGCCCAGAGCAGGCGGAGATAGTCATAGACCTCCGTTGCGGTGCCCACGGTGGAGCGGCTGGAGATAACCGGATTGCGCTGCTCGATGGCGACGGCGGGAGCTATTCCTTCCAACCGGTCGACCAGAGGCTTGGGCATCCGGTCCAGGAACTGCTTGGCATAGGTGGAGAGCGATTCGATGTAGCGCCGCTGTCCTTCGGCATACAAAGTGTCGAACGCCAGGGTACTCTTGCCTGACCCGCTCGGTCCCGTCACCACGATCAGCGACCGGTGGGGCAAGTCGACCGTGATGTTCCGCAGATTGTTCTGGCGGGCGTTGACGATGCGGATTACTGATTGCATAGGCGGAAAATAGCGGAACCTGCGGAAAGAGCGGAAAGACTCTGCTCACGCCTCCTTCCACTCCGGCCGCTGCTTCCGCTTCTTCCGCTTCTTCCGCTATTCTTCCGATCGATGCCCCGTCTCCTGACGCCCAAGCTGCTGCTGCGTGGCTTCGAGGTCTTCGCAGTCGCCTCCCTCCTGGGCTTTGGAGCCACTCTCCTCTACGGCAACAATCTTCCCGCATTCCTGGCCGCTCTGGGCCGGCTGCACTGGATCTGGATCCTGGCGGGCCTGGGACTGGCCTCGATGGACTGGATCGGGGGAGGACTCCGGCTCTGGGTAGTGGCCCGCCATGTGTACCCCCGGCCTCCGCTCAAGGGGCTGATCCTGGCGGGAGGCATGGGAGCCTGGGCGGGCTACATCACCCCGCTCAATACCGGCGCCGGGCCCATGACCATGTACACCATGCGCCGCTACGGCGTGCCCCTGCCGGTGGCGGTCACCTCGACCTTCATGAGCTTCGTCGCCACGGTCCTGTTCTTCGCCATCGCGGGCCCGCTGGCGGTGGTGTTCGGCGCCGGGCGATCGCTGGGGCAGCGGGGAAACGTGCTGGGCCTGTCCCTGTTCGATCTGTTCCTCGGCAGCCTCAGCATCATCGCCGGGATCGGCGTGCTCATGGCGGTGGTACTCCTGTTCCCCCGCTTCGTTCGGGATCTGATCCATCGAGCGGCAGAATGGATCGGACGCCGGAACCAGCGATTTGCCGCGCGGCTGACCAAACTGCAGGCCGGTATCGATCAGGCCCATGAGAGTGTGGTTGCGTTCAAGAGTCTGCGCGGACTGCTGGCGCTGTTCTGGGCCACCGTCCTCTCTGGCCCGTCCCACGCGAATAAGCTGCTGGCGGGATATGTGGCGCTGCGGGCGCTGGGGATACACACGAACTTCGTGGACATTCTGCTGGTGCAGACGCTGGTCATGTTTCTGCTGTACTTCGCCCCCACTCCAGGTGCCTCCGGGGTAGGCGAGGTGCTCTCGGCCGCGGTAATGTCATCCTACGTGCCCCGGGAGCTCACTCCCATCTACATTCTGGTCTGGCGACTGACTCTCAGTTACTACACCCTGGCGTTCGGGTTCCTGGTCTTCTCCTCCTGGGTCCGCCAGGGACTCAAGGGGGTGGACGATCCGGCTCTGGTGGAACCCGCAGGCTGACACGCGAACGCGATGAGCGAACAGGACGAAGTCCTCGACCGAGGCTATGACGCGGCGCTGCTTCGCCGCCTGCTGACCTACCTGCGGCCGTACCGTGGTCTGACCGGGCTGGCGGTGCTGCTGCTTCTGGCCGGCGCGGGATTGGCACTGGTGGGGCCGGCCCTTACTCAGCGCGCGCTCGATATCGCCATTCCCAACCAGGATGCCGGTCTGCTCGGCAGTCTGGCCGCGATCTTCCTGACCGCCCTCCTGGTGGACTTCGGGGTGGAGTATGGCCAGACGCTGCTGACCGCCTACGTCGGGCAGCGGGTCATGTACGACCTCCGGATGCAGATTTTCACCCATCTGCAGCGGCTCAGCATCAGTTATTTCGATAAGAACCCGGTGGGCCGCCTGATGACCCGGGTGACCTCCGATGTCGAGACGCTGAACGAGTTGTTTTCCTCCGGCGTGGTCACCGTGTTCGGCGACGTGTTCACGCTGCTGGCGATCATGACGATGATGCTGCTGGTGGACTGGCGCCTGGCAC
>DASUVR010000072.1:0-2121 GCA_036378855.1 Gemmatimonadales bacterium
GGTGGTCGCGCTAGTCTGCCGAACCGAGCCGGCCCAAGACCCGGGCTACCCGCATTCTGAAGAGCCTGCCCTGCGCGGTGAGCCATCCCGCCTCACGGACTTCCTCTTCATTCAGCAGCAGCTGCCAGGCCGCTGCTATGCCGGTGCGTCCCAGGTAGCCGACGAACTTTCGGGGGTTGCTGCGTTCCACCACCGGAAGCCGGCCCACGTTGAGCCGGGCCATCTTGGCTACGGCCTCCTCGGCCAGCTCGTCGGGATAGGTGACTGTCAGCGTCTGCGAGCCGGCGGTTGCCACCGTCAGCTCGGCTGCATCGGCGCGGCCCAACGCCTTCATCAGATCTCCCCGGGTGAGGAGCCCAACCAGCTGCCCGTCGGCACTCACGATCGGCCAGGCATGGCGGTGGCCCAGCGTGGGATCTCCCGCCGCCAGGCTGTTGCCCACCACCTGCACCGGCGTATCTGGAGTGAGAGTGGGTACATCCCGCTCCATGACGTCCTGCACCCGCACCCGCGCCAGCGGGCTAACGCTATACTCCCGGCTCACGTGGTATCCTCGGCGCGCCACTTTTTCGGTGAGGATGGAACGGCGCATGAACAGTACGGTGACTCCGTGAGCCGCCGCGCAGGCCACCAACAGGCCGGGCAGCGCGGTAAAGTCTCCAGTCAGCTCCAGCATGAACGCCACCGCGGTCAGCGGCGACCGCATGGTTCCTCCCATCACCGCGGCCATGCTCATCAGTCCCCACAGCCCGCTTTCACCCGGCCGGATAGCGTGAGCCTCCAAGGCCCCGAGGGCGCCGCCCATGATCAAGAGCGGTGCGAGCACGCCGCCCGACGTGCCCGAGCCGAGCGCGAATGACCAGATGACTGCCTTGGTGAGCAGCAAGCTCACCAGGAACCAGCCCACGATCTTGCCCTGCAGCAGATCTGCAATGATGTCGTAGCCCACCCCGAGTGCATGCGGCTGAATCAGGCCGCCGATGCCGACCACCGCACCACCGAGAACCGGCCACCACATCTGATTCAGGGGAACCCGCGCGAAGAGGTCCTCGCAGGTGTACACCAGCCAGGTCAGACAGCCGGAGGCGAAGCCTGCGACGATGCCGATGGGCAGAGAGAAGGCCAGCTCCCGCCAGGGCAACACAGCGTGCAACGGTATCGGAAAGATCGGACCCGGCCCCAGCAGGGGGACCCGAACAGCGGCAGCCATCGCGCACGCCGCCGCCACCGGAATGAAGCTCCGGGGTTTCCACTCGAACAGAAGGAGCTCGACCGCAAGGAGGACAGCCGCAAGCGGGGTCGCGAAAATCGCGGCCATGCCGGCGGAGGCGCCGGCCACCAGCAGCGTCTTTCGCTCGGCGGCGGAGAGGTGAAAGCCCTGGGCGAAGAGTGACCCGAACGCCCCACCCGTGGCGATGATGGGGCCCTCGGCGCCGAACGGTCCACCAGTGCCGATCGAGACCGCCGAAGAGATCGGTTTCAGAATGGCGACCTTGGCCGACATGCGGCTCCCGCCGATCAGGATGGCCTCCATCGCCTCCGGAATTCCATGTCCGCGGATGCGATCGGTGCCATAGCGAGCCATGAGACCCACGATGAGGCCGCCCGCCATCGGCACCAGCACCGCCCAGTAGCCGAGATGATTGTCCGCCGGCGAGACCAACTCAGAAGAAAACCGCTGGTAGTACGCCAGGTTGGTGAAGGTGCCGATCAGCCACACCAGCGCACGGGCAACAAACGCGCTCATGACGCCGACTACCAGCGCCATGAGCGAGATGACCAGCAGCCGGGGGCCGGCCGTAAAATCGGCCAACCGGTCGAGGTGAGCTGCCGGAGGACTGGGGGGAGATGGAGCTGTCGGGGCGGCGGCGCTGGAGGTAGTAGAAGTCATGGACAAAATTAGTCTGGAGCAGCAATCATGGGCATTGCTCCGGGCCAGGGTCGCACAGTCTTCAATATCCCAGCGTCAATGCCAGACTCCCGGTGGGCAAAATCTCCTTCCATTCACGGATCAGATCGCGGTAGGCCCTCCCGACGGGACGGATCTTCCGGTCGAGATCGTACAGGCCCAACGGATCCACTCTCCCTGCATTCTCGCGGAGCGCCGAATCCCAGTCCACC
>DASUVR010000073.1:0-2959 GCA_036378855.1 Gemmatimonadales bacterium
AGTAGGGCGGGAACTGATCTCCATCAAAGTCAGTGAGCCGGAAGTTGTCCGAATTCCGGGAGAGAACAATCGTCGTCGGTTCCGTGAATGAACCGGGTTCCAGCTCGATCAGCGCGGTATTGTTCTGGTTCTTGATGACGGTGTTGTTGGTGTTATTTGGATCGAAGAACCCGATGCCGAAGTCGGGTCCCATCGTCGTCGACGATGGAATCGAGAGGCCTACTCCGTTGAACATGATGGTAATGAGCTGGCTCCGATCGGCCGCCGTGCCGGTCAGTTTGCCGGCCAGGAAGTTCTGATTCATCCAATCCACAAAGCTGACCACCGCCTTCTGCGCCGCACTCTTCTGACAAGTGTCCCACAGCAGCGCAATCACTCCAGCTCTTGCCACTGCCTCCAGCCGAAGCTTGCCGTTCGGGAAAATCTTGTTGATGAGGCTGGCAAGCTTCGGCAACGGGAACGGCACGGCACCGCACTTTGTCGTCGCCGCATTCGAGGGAACGCTTGGTTCGGTCGGTGATTCCTGTTGTTGATCGGTACAGGCCGTAAGTGCGAGGCCGCCCACAACGGCGGCTATGAAGAGGCGGCGCACGAGATTCCTCCTGATGGGCTAGGCTGATGTAAGTGCAGAGTGCCGAGAACCTGATTGGGCAGCTCGGCGGTCTTGGGCCCTTCGTGGCGTTTAAGTGCTGCGTCGCGGAGGATTCGAAGACCCGTGGCTTTGCGCCCCGGCTTTGGCCGGGTGTGCCGTGCTTGAAACAGATGTTACGAGCAGTCAGGCTACCTTATCTTCGCGTACAGCTGTCGTCAAGATGGCATCAGCATCAGTCCAGTACATTACTCCAGCGGGAGGACTGGCTGCGGTGGCCTGTAGCGACGTGGGGGTAATTGGCAGGAGCGGATTCAATTGCGACGAAAACTACATGTGTCGGAGTTTTGCTACTTACCGTATACCAGAATCCTGAATCGGGGGTCGTCCTCTATGCTCCTGAACCACCACGGTGTTGAGGTTTCCGTCGTGTCGCTCAGACTGGACCTTCGCTCCGGATTGGCGGCCAGGTAGCGCTTGAGCGCCGCGAAGGCCTGATCCTTATCGCCCCGCAGTATGTGGACGTAGACCTCGCTATATGCGAGATCCTGGGTGGGGTCTACGTCGGCAGCCCCCCGCGCTCTCAGGGCGACGTGCCCCGCACTATCTGTCTGCCCGGCACGGGCAAGGACCATGGCCACGAACATCCGAGCTTCCCGCGCTTCGAACTCGCGCCGCCCTACCGGAGCGACCTTCGCTAAACTGTCCGCCAGCGTCCAGGCCAGCCGAACATCTGGCTGTGTCGCCTTCGTGCTCAGCATCCACAGCTGGCATTTGATGAAATTGAAGTCGGCGGGAAAGCGCCGACTACCTTCTTCGCACCAGTGGGCCGCTTCCGCAAATTGACTGAGGTCGTAGGAGGCAGTGAAGAGGCGGTTCAATAGTTGGGGCGCATCACGGAGGTAGGCATCCGCCTCATAGGCCCGAAGACCAGCGAGCTTGGCGTCCGTTTCGCCTTTGGTGTTGCTGTAGAGATGACTGAGAATGGACCAGGCTCCCGCCTGCGAGGGGTGAACTCGCACGGCAGTCTCCAGATCCTGTTGCGCATCCTTGAGTAGTTCCTTTGCCGCTGCGGGATCTGGCTCGATGTTCAGCAGCCAACCCCAGTATCGCAGAGTGCCCCGAAGCTCCAGCCCATCCGGGTTCTGTGAGTCCATCGCGAGCACCTGATCGGCAATTTTCTCTCCCTTCTCGATCCAGGGTTTCGCTGCCAGCCCATCGAACCCCACCAGGCGGGAACGTCGGTAGGCTATCCCTGCTCGTCCGATTAACGGCTCAGTCCAGGTTGGATCGGCTGCAGCCGCCTTGGCATACAGAGAGTCTGCCTTCTCGAAGGCAGATGTGGTCGCGTCGGTTGTGTCTTTCTGGTCTACCAGCGCCTCGGCGCGCTTGCGTTCCTGCTCGGCGCGCTGAAGCAAGGCCCAGGCCTGCACGTTCTGGGTGCGGCTGCGTTGACCGCGGAGCCGGATTTCCTCGCCCAGTCGCTGACGGATCAGCGTGGCCACTTTCTGAACGAGCGTATCCTGAATGGCGAGCAGATTGCCTGCCGGCTGCTCGAAGCTGGCCCGCGCAAACTCGGCCCCTGTCCCGTCGATCAGACGGGCTGTGACTCTCAACCGGCCTTTCTCCCGCTCTACCAATCCACTTACCAGCGTGCCGGCGTTAAGGGCGCGTGCGATGCTGTCGCGAGGAATGCTGTCCCCTCGGTAAGCGCCGACCCCACCCTTGGAAACGACGTCGAGTCCCTGGACTTGATCCAACTGCTGGATCAGGCCCTCCGTCAGACCATCCGCGAGGTACCCCGAGGAGTCACGGCTTCCATCGTTGTCGAAGTACAGCACCGCTATGCGATGGGGGTCGAGGCCGCCGGATCCGGTTGCTGATGCGGTAGCGACAGCCCGGTGCGAGAAGTACCAGGTCCCCCACCCAGCTCCGGCCGCCACCGCCACCGCAGCCGCGATCGCCCAGACCCGCCAACGCCTGGCCGAGGGCGCGAGCGACTTGACTGAAGCACTTCTCCGGGTAGCCCGTAATGCCTGGGGAGAGGTCCGCCGTGCGGTCGGACCGAGATCCGCCTGCAACAAGGCATCGGAGAACTCTCGAACCGTGGGAAAGCGGTCGGCTGGCGTCTTCTCCAGCGCCCGATTGATGGCTTCCTCAACCTCGTCGGGAACGGAATGCCGGACCACCCGGAGGCTGGGTACCTCCTCCATCGAGTGCCGGGCCAGAATCGCCATCGGGTTGGGCCCGTCAAAGGGAGGTTGGCCCACCAGCATCTCGTAGGTCACGCACCCCAGACTGTACTCGTCGCTGCGCCCATCCACGTGATTGGTGCCCAGGGCCTGTTCCGGACTCATATAGTGAGGTGTG
>DASUVR010000074.1:0-15841 GCA_036378855.1 Gemmatimonadales bacterium
TGCAGGTCCTAACTTTCGGTTCTGAGTCAGCTCTCCTCGAGAAAAAGCCTCGCCATTCGGCGGGGCTTTTTTCTTCTTGCCACCCCGGGCCACGCGGGTGTAGACTCCGCCCTGTTCGGGCGATTAGCTCAGTTGGTTAGAGCGCGCGCCTCACATGCGCGAGGTCGGGGGTTCGAGCCCCTCATCGCCCACTTCAAGGGGTACGCGAGCACTCTGCTGGCACCAACAGCACCACAGCTCCAGTTGGGCTGTGAGTCATTCTTCCGCTGCTTCTCCCTATCGCACAGTAGCTTTTCCGCCGCATTCAGCCGGGCCCAGCCTGGAGCGGCGGCCCCAGGCCGGGTTTACCTTTCGAACGCGGGATTTGGCCCCATGGTAGGTGCGGGGGCCCTTGCCCAGTTTCCGGTCCGGCGAAACATTGCAAGTCGCCTTTTTGCTGAGGGGTAAAGTTTGAGGTACGAAGGGTTTCGGATATCGGGCGGGGTTCTCGCCCTGGAAGATCCCACTTCCAGCGATCTGGTCAGTTACACCGCCGGCCGGGGGCACCGCGAATTTCCCTGCCTCTCCCGGAACCACAAGCCATCGAGCTGCATCCCCTGCCTGGACTTCTCTCCCTGGATCCGGGAGCGGGTCCGGCGGGGGGATGTGGACGCGCTGGCTGAGTATCTATGGCGGGTCCGCCGAGCCGATCCGGATGTCCGGGGCACCAGCGAGCAGGTTCTCCGCAAGTATCACGACCTGGCCCGGGCGGTGATGGCAACACCGCTCGATCGCCATCTCGAGCGGGGCACGGAGGAGGGATATCTCGATCTCCGGGTTGCCCTCATCATGCTGGCCGCCCACGAGTTCTTCTCCGGCTTCATCATGGCCAGCGAGGCCTCGGATTACATGGCCGCGGTTATGGCGCCGCACAGCTTCTCCCTGGTAGGCATCAACGAGCTGCTCGAGCGGCGCAATTCGTTTGTATCGCAGATGGCAGAGGAAATGGAATACTGGGCCTGCTGGGCGCCGCTTCCCCCCGATGCGCTGCGGTCGCCCATTCCCCCGCACGACAGCAGCTTTCAGGCGCTGCTCGTAACGCTGGCCCGGCTTCCTCTCGGCTCCCGAGCCCATGCAGTGGACGCACTCCGGCACATCGTGGCCGATCCGAGTGCGCCCCGGTCTCTCGCCAGCGTGTGCCGCTACGAGACTCAGCGCTGGGGACTCGACGTTCCCGATTCGTCCCGGCTGGTGCTGGACAGCGGTCTGGTCACTCCCGCCCGGGACATGGAAACCTGGATCAAGGGGTGGACCCGGCGGCACCTGCTGAACTTCCTGACCAAGTGCGGCATTCGAGCCCCCAAATCCTGGAGCAAGGACCGGTTGGCAGAGGTGGCCCTGGCCGACTGTGAGGGTGCGGTTCGGTCGCGAATGGAGGAATCGGGTGCGGTGGAGCTCGCGCCCGCTTACGCCGAAGCGGCGGGGAGGCTGGGTACTTACATCGAAGATGTGAAGGAGACCTGGCGGGTCTGGCTGGGCTTCGGCACCGGTGTGCGCCGCAGCATGCGACAGCCGGAGTCTGAGCCCGAGGAGCAAGGCTAGATCACACCTCCGCGACGAAGCTTGCCGATCTGATCGAACCGCTCTTCATAGACCGCCAGCACCTCCTCTGGTGACACCGTAGCCACACCCCGCTTTCCGACCTCCACTCCCGCGGCGTAGTTGGCCAGCTGCGCCGCCTCCCGCACCGTGGCCCCTGCGGCCAGGGCGGCGCCAAGCCACGCGGTTACGGTATCACCGGCGCCCGAAACATCAAAGATCTGCCGAGCAATGCTGGGGATCTGCGTGAGATCTCCGTCCTTGGTCACCAGCAGCATTCCCTCCGCCCCCAACGTGACCAACAGATTGTCCACCTTGAGCCGGGTGAGGACATCGGGGAGCACGTTGCCGTTCTTCAGATCGACGGCCGCACCGAGCGCGGATTCCAGCTCCCGGCGGTTGGGCTTGAATACGGTCGCGCCGGCATACTCGAAGAACTGGCGATACTTCGGGTCTACCACGATGGGAATGCCGCGCCGGCGCGCAATCTCCATTACCGCCAGAATCAGCCCAGGCGAGAGCGCTCCCTTGTTGTAGTCCTCCAGGAGCAGCGCGTCGGCATCGGCCAGAGCTTCACGGGCCGCGGCGGTCACCCGGGCCAGGTCCTGTCCATCGAGCAGGGAGTCCACCTCGTCGTCGATCCGGACAATCTGCTGGCCCCGGGCTACGATGCGAGTCTTGGAGGTAGTGGGCCGCCCCGCGATGGTCAGCACGAAACGATCCTCCAACCGGGCCACCGCCAGCTCCTGCCGGATTGCCGCGCCGTCGCCGTCGTCGCCTACGGTGCCCACCAGAAAACACCGGGCCCCCATGGCAACCACATTGGCCGCGACATTGGCGGCGCCCCCCAGCGCGGCATGCCGCTCCGACACGGTGACCACCGGTACCGGCGCCTCGGGCGAGAGCCGCTCGGTGTCGCCAATGAGATAGCGGTCGAGCATGATGTCGCCCACGACAACCACCCGGCTGCTCCGCATCCGCTGGATCAGCTGGAGGACCCGTTCCCGCGCGAGCGGCGGATGTGGCTTCACCGGAGTACTCCAGTCCGGGAAATCCCGAGCGTCGCCTGAATCCGACCCTCGAAGCGATCCACGCTGTTTCCCTCCTCGTGCTCGCTGTTCACCACATGATGGTAGCCGGCGGAGGCCGAGACATCGAGCGGGCCGGTTCGTCCAACGACCCCCAGTGCCGCGCGATAAGTTCGTTCCACGACGCCGATAAACAGAGCTGGAGTGGAGAGCACGCCGTTCGCATCAGGCACCGGATAGGGATCGTTGATCTGGCCCTCTCCCTGCCGCAGTACGGTCAGCTCGGGTGCCAAGAGCCACCGGTCTCTCACCGGAAGGGTGATCCGGAGCGTGAGCTGGTCCTGGTCGCTGAAGTTTCTCCCAACACCCACGCCGGCGTCGGTGAAGTTATCGCCGGGATTGAACGCCCGAAGCGCCAGGCTGGAGACCTGAGTGTATAGCGCCTGCCAGCCCAGGTTTCTGCCCATGGGTCCCTGAGCCCCCAGGGTGAGCGCCCAGCGGTCGCGATTTCGCTCTCGGTCGTCGTACCAGAAGTCGTCCAGCGCCAGCTGAGCCAGCAGAGTGGTGCGCCGGAACGGACGCCATTGCACGTCCAGCCCCAGCATCACGTTACTCCGGTCTCCGAAGCCAATGGTGTTTGCCAGATACCCCAGGGAAAGCGGATTACGGTAGCGGGTTTCGAAGTTTCGGTCCACGCCCGATACGATGATTCCTTCCCAGGGCGCCAGCATCAACCGCTTGGAGGGGCGGATGTGCAGCCGGTGCACGAAGTAGTATCGATGGACAGTCTGGCCCAGGCTGTCGGGCTGATCCTGCAGATCGGTGGCCAGGGAGGAGAGCCGGATGGTTGGGGTACCGATGTCGATGGCCAGCCCCTGCCGCTCGTACCCGTAGTTGCTGAGTGGAATACCCGGCAGACCCACCGGGCCCCAGTTCCGATCCATCTGGCCATAGGACAGCTCGGCATACTTGAACTGCAGACCGATGTACGCGTCGGCCATTCGGCCGGCCACCTTGAGCTCCCGCCGGCCGATCCAATCCTGATCGTGCGTCAATCTGGGCTCGACGGTAGGCCGAGTCACCAGCACCAGATTTCCCAGGGTCAGCTCTCCCACGAGCTCGGCGTAGGGATTGACCCCGCTGGCCCCGCTCGGGTGCAGCAGCTCGCGCCGAGCGTGAGTGTATCCCTCGAATCCGCCTCGCCCGGCCAGGGTCCACACGTTGCCCGTGGAATCGCCCAGCTCCCCGCGGAGCCGCTGAATCAGGGCGAGACTGGGGGCGCCGGTAGTATCAGCCGCAGCCAGAACCCGCACTGCATCCCGCCGTCGAAACGGCCGCAGCATGGGCGAGGGGTCTTCAACGTCGCCGCGCTCGATCAGGTGTTCCAGCAGCGGCAGCCTGGGATCGTCCAACCGGATGTAGGGAGATGCCTGTGCGGCGAGTCGCGCGGGGAGGACGACGCCGGCCAAAGCCGCCGCCAGGAGAACAACGCGGATTGGTGCCGGCATCGCCGCGAAACCTAAGGCGGAGCGGGGAATTCTGCTATCTTCTTGGCACTGAAGCCGATGGGAGTGGAAATAGTGAGCTCCGCGGCAATTCGATCCGCTGTTCGTCTTCCACTGGACTATGATGATGGCGAAACAGGATAACCTCGATCTCCAAACCCGAGACTTGGTACGGTTTGCCGCGGCGGTGGCTCAGGGGTACGAACCGGAGCTCCGGGAGCGGGTCACGGATCTCCGGTTGTCCCAGGTGCCGCCTCAGTGGGTGGAGGAGCTGCTGCTGCAAAGCCTGCTGATGGTAGGGTACCCTCGCGCACTCATCGCTTTCACCGTCTGGCGCAAGGTGAGCGAACTCCCGGCGCCAGAGTCGGATCCCGATCAGGACTACTCCCGCGCACCCGAGTGGGCCCGGCGGGGCGAGGAGCTGTGCGCCGTGGTTTACGGAGAGAACTATCGGAAGCTCCGGGACAGCGTTCAAGCGCTGCATCCGGCGGTGGATGCCTGGATGGTCACCGAGGGCTATGGCCGCACTCTGGCGCGTCCCGGCCTGGATCTAAGGCGGCGGGAGCTCTGCACCGTGGCCCAGACAGCGGTGCTCGAAGCCCCTCGACAGCTCCACTCCCATCTTCGTGGTGCGCTGAACGCCGGCGCCACCTTTGGCCAGATCGAAGGAGTGCTATCGATCGTGAACCCGCTGCTCTCGTTCGACCAGTGGAAAAAGGTCAAGGAGCTCTGGAAGACGGTGCGCAATGGCTGGGTCCCGGCCGATTGATGCTGATCGATCGCGCAGTGGTGAGAGTGGTGGGTGGCACCGGAGGATCGGGAGCCAGCTCCTTCGCCCGGTTCAAGTACAAGCCCAAGGGCGGCCCTGATGGCGGCGATGGCGGCCATGGCGGAAGCGTTTACGTCAAGGGAGACCCCAACCTCGCCACGCTGCTCGACTACCGCTACCGAACCATCTGGAAAGCAGAGCGGGGAGAGCATGGGAAAGGAAAAACCCAGACCGGTGCTTCGTCGCCAGACATCTATCTGCCGGTTCCACCGGGCACCGTCATCCGCGACGCAGAAACCGGACAGCTCCTGGGTGAAGTGCTCCAGGCGGGAGACACGCTAAGAGTGGCAAGAGGCGGACGGGGCGGGCGGGGCAATGCCCGGTTTGCTACCTCCACGCACCAGGCTCCCCGAGAATGGGAGCCGGGAGAAGAGGGCGAGGACCGGCAGATCGAGCTGGTCTTGAAGCTCATCGCCGACGTGGGCTTGGTGGGCGAGCCCAACGCCGGTAAGAGCACGCTGCTGTCTGTGGTGTCGGCCGCTCGGCCCAAGATCGCCGACTATCCCTTCACCACGCTGGAGCCAAACCTCGGAGTGGTTGCACTCTCCGGTCATCGCACCTTCGTCATGGCCGACATTCCCGGCATCATCGAGGGAGCCCACGAGGGCAAGGGACTCGGCTTCCGCTTCCTGCAGCATGTGGAGCGCACCCGGGTGCTCGCGTTTCTGGTTCCACTCGACAGCGACGACCCTCAGGCCACCTACCAGAGGCTCCGGCTGGAAATCGAAGCGTACAGCCCCGAGCTGGCCCAGAAGAACCATGTGGTCCTGCTCACCAAGGCGGACCTGCTCTCCCCCGGACATCCCTTGCCGGCGGTGAGCGCACCTGAGGCAACGGGCGTCATCTCTGTCTCGAGCGCCAGCGGCCAGGGTATTGAGAACCTGAAGGAGTATCTCTGGAAACTGGTGGAGCAGGCCAAAACCAGCGAAGCGGATGCGGCGGAAACGGAGGTTTCCTGGTCCGAGGAAGACGGGTGATGACCGAAGAACAACTCGCCTACCTGGCGCTCACCCAGGTGCCGGGCATGGGGCCAGCCCGCCTTGCAGCGCTCCTCACAGCCTACCCCTCACCGCTCGGCGCCCATTCGGCGCCGTTTGAACATTTATGCACCGTGCCCGGGTTTTCTCGCGCCATGGCAACAGCGCTGAAGGACACACCTCTGGCCATCGGGCAAAAGACACTCGATGCCGCGCAGCAACTGGGTGTGAGCATCCTGCTGCCGGACGATGAGGACTATCCGACGCTTCTCCGTCACATACCGGACCCACCACCGGTCCTGTTTGCACTGGGAAACCGAGCACTGCTTTCCCGGCCAGCGGCGGCAGTGGTAGGCAGCCGCGACCACTCCAGCTATGGAGCTTCGGTATGCCGCCAGGTTGCGGGAGAGGCAGCCCGGACTGGCGTGGTGATTGTGAGCGGCATGGCCCGAGGTCTCGACGCGGTGGCGCATGCAGCGGCACTCGACAGCGGCGGCACCACGATCGGGGTTCTGGGAAACGGTCATGGGGTGATCTACCCAACCGCCAACCGGAACCTGTACGAGCGGGTGGCAGCCGCTGGAGTCTTGCTCAGCGAATTCCCCCCAGGGGAACGGCCCCATGCCGGGAGCTTTCCCCGGCGCAATCGGCTCATCAGTGGGTTGTGCCGAGTGACCGTGGTGGTAGAGGCCGCGGTGGGATCCGGCGCCTTGATCACCGCTGGGACCGCGCTTGACCAGGGCAGGGAGGTCATGGCAGTTCCGGGGAACATTACCAGCGCAGTCTCAGTGGGAGCCAACCGGCTGATCCGCGAGGGGGCCACGCCGCTGCTTGAGCCTGGAGATCTGCTGCGGCATTTCCCCGATCTCGGAGTTCCAACGGCTCGAGGAGGGGCGGCTGCTCCAGTTCAGCCAATCTTGCCAGACTCCTTGTCGGCTCCAGAACGAGAATTGGCGGAGCTGATTGGCGGACAGCCTCTCCACCCAGATGAGCTGGCAACCCGATGTGGCCGGCCGATTGGCGATGTGTTGGGGATTCTGTGTGGGCTGGAGATCGCTGGTGTGGTAGAGCAGGGGCCGGGCCGAGTTTTCCGGCGAGTCGATCGGTCACGTTGAAGCAGGTAGTGAATGGAATGGGGATGGGTCCTCAGGCAGCGTCCGCGACAACCACCCAACCCTTCCCCTGGGACGCTGCCATCGCACCCATCCCCATTCCATTTGCGTGCAGAGCCGCAAGTTCATTCGGCAGCATGCACCAGCGGGAGCGGGGTGGGTACGACCAAAGGCTCCCAGGGGAAGGGGGTGGGTTGTCGCGGAGCCTGCGGGAGTGCCCACCCCGCTCCCGCCAACCTGACCATCGCCGCTACAAACAAGCCTGCCTCCGAGCACCGTGCGTGGTCTTCTCATCTAGATTCCGGTGTGCACCTCTACCTTCACGTCCCCTTCTGCGCCCGGCGCTGCAGCTACTGCGACTTTGCTATCGCAGTTCGACGCGAGGTTCCGTCCGGCGCGTACATCGAAGCCATTCTCCGCGAGTGGGCTACCTGGCTCAACCATCCGGTTTGGGACCACTCGCCGGAGATCGAGACCATCTATTTCGGCGGCGGCACACCGTCGAAAATCTCGCCTGACTCCATTGCCCAGCTACTCGATCGCATATCGGCCGATCGCCCGGTGGCGGCCGACGCCGAGATCACGCTTGAAGCCAACCCTGACGACGTGACTCTTCCAGCTGCGGCCGCTTGGCGAGCCGCGGGCGTCAACCGGATCTCGCTGGGCGTTCAGTCGTTCGATCCTGGCGTACTCCGGTGGATGCACCGGGTCCACACCGCGGAGCAGGTTCCCGCTGCGGTGGAGGCGCTGCGCTGCGCGGGATTTCAGGATATCTCCCTGGATCTGATTTTTGGCCTGCCGGGAGAACTCACGCGTGATTGGCAGGTGGACCTGGACCGCGCGTTCGGTCTGGAACCGGAGCATCTCTCGCTCTACGGCCTTACGGTCGAGCCCCATACCGTCCTGGGCCACAGGGCGGGCAGGGGCGAGCTGACTCCGGTGGACGAGGAGCGCTACGCAGCGGAGTTTCTGACGGCCCATCAGGCGATGTCCGACCGTGGTTACGACCACTATGAAGTGTCCAACGCCGCCCTTCCCGGCCTCCACGCCCGCCACAACTCCGCCTACTGGAGGCGAGCCCCCTTCATTGGATTGGGGCCTTCAGCCCACAGCGCCTTCGGCCGGGAGCGCCGGTGGAACATCAGAGAATGGGCCGAATACGAGCGCACGCTGCTGAGTGGAGGGTCGCCGGTTGCCGGCCGGGAAGAGCTGGACCAATCGGCCATCCGATTGGAGGAGATGTACTTGGGGCTTCGGACCAGAAACGGGGTGCCGGAGCAGCAGGTTTCCTCGGCCCTCCGGACGCCCTGGATTGGAAGCGGGTGG
The DNA here is from genome assembly GCA_036378855.1 of Gemmatimonadales bacterium. Classification (GTDB taxonomy): domain Bacteria; phylum Gemmatimonadota; class Gemmatimonadetes; order Gemmatimonadales; family GWC2-71-9; genus CAVVWJ01. The sequence goes on from DASUVR010000074.1 coordinate 8,356, forward strand.
GCGGAGCTTCAGGGTGGCCGGATCCGCCTCACACCGGAAGGCTGGCTCCGTTTGGACGCCTTGGCAGCCTCTATCTAGATTCCTTCCATGCCGCTATCAGAGCAGTTGAGCGAGCGCGAGCTTCGGGTGCTCGAGGCCGTGGTGCAGACGTACATCGAGACCGCCGAGCCGGCGGGCAGTCAGACGATTGCCCGGAAGTTCGGTCTGGGGGTTTCCCCGGCCACCATCCGCAACACGATGAGCGAGCTGGAGGACAAGGGGTTCCTGTTTCATCCCCATACGTCCGCGGGCCGGATCCCGACTGACCGAGCCTACCGGATCTATGTAGACGCGATCATGCGGCTATCTCCTCCCAGCCACGAGCAGCAGCACACACTGCGGGCCGAGCTGGCGGTACCCCGCAGCGCGGTGGAAGAGATCCTCCGACGAGCGGCCCAGGTACTCGGGGTCCTGACCCAGGAGCTGGGTGTGGCGGTGGCCCCGGCTCTAGATCAAGTGGTACTGGAGCGACTCGAGCTGGTACAGGTCAGCTCCGAACGTCTGCTCCTCGTGTTCAACCTCCGCAGCGGCGTGGTGCGCACCATCTTCGTGGAGGTTCCTCGCCTGGTGGCTCCCAGCGCGGTGCAGCAGGTGGCGCAGATTCTCAACCAGCGACTGTCCGGACTCACCCTCAAAGACATACGGGCGACGCTTTCCGAGCGGCTGCGCGACTGCGGTGGCCAGGACGATCGCGAGCTGCTGAATATTTTCATCGCCGAGGGCGACGGTCTCTTTGATCTGTCCAATGACGAGAATGGAGTGGTGCTGGGCAGCGCTCAGATGCTGGCGGATCAGCCCGAGTTCGCCTCCAATGTCCGGATGCGCGAGCTTCTCCGGCTGACCGAGGGACGTGATCTCCTGAAACAGGCGCTGGAATCCCGCCGGCAGCGGGGGCTTTCCGTCACCATCGGGGCTGAAAATCCCGATGCCAGGCTGAGCGACTTTACCCTGGTCACCAGCTCCTATGAGGCCGGCAGCCTGAAAGGCGTTATTGGCGTGATGGGCCCTACGCGCATGCCGTACGACAAAATCATCGGCCTGGTGGAGCACACCAGCCGTCTGGTGGAAGGATTGCTGGAGTGAGCGAATTCTACTCCCTGCTCGGGGTTGCCCGGGACGCTTCCGAAGCCGAGATCAAGAAGGCCTATCGGAAACTGGCGATGGAATACCATCCCGACCGGAACCCGTCGCCAGAGGCAGAGGCCAAGTTCAAGGAGATCACCGAGGCATACGAGATCCTGCGCGATCCGCAGAAACGCGCCGCATACGACCGCTACGGCAAGGCCGGCATCGGCGGAGCTGCCGGTGGCTACGGCTTCCACCACGTGGATTTGAGCGAAGCGCTGAACATCTTCATGCGCGACTTCGGAGCCATGGGTGGCCTCGAAGGGCTTTTCGGCGGGCGTCGCACCAGAACCGAGGAGCGCCGGGGCCAGGACATTCGGGTGACCGTGCGGCTCACGCTGCAGGAGGTGGCCCTCGGCGCCAAGAAGACGGTAAAGCTCAAGAGTTTGGAGCGCTGTACCACCTGCGAAGGCAGCGGGGCCAAGCCGGGAACCAAGCCGACCACCTGCGGCACCTGCAATGGCAGCGGCGAGGTCCGCCGCGCTACCCGCAGCATGTTCGGCCAGTTCATCTCGGTGGCGCCGTGTCCCACCTGTGGCGGTGAGGGCAGCGTCATCCGCGAGACCTGCGAAGTGTGCCGTGGCGAAGGCCGCGTCCGGGGCGATCGCAGTGTGACAGTAGACATTCCCGCCGGCGTGTCTACCAACAACTATCTCACGCTCCGGGGGCAGGGCGCGGCCGGTCCCCGCAACGGTCCCAGCGGCGACCTCCTGGTGATGCTCGACATAAAGGAGGACGACAGGTTCGAGCGGCAGGGCGACGACCTGATCTTCGATCTTCCGCTCTCCTTCTCGCAAGCGGCCCTTGGCGGTGAGCACGAGGTGCCGACCCCCTACGGCGATGAACGGCTCCGAATTCCTCCCGGCACTCAGCCGGAGACGGTGCTGCGGCTTCGGGGGAGAGGGCTCCCGATCCTGGGGCAGGACGGCAAGGGAGATCTCCTGGTGCGAGTTCACGTCTGGACCCCGGAGCGGATCACGGACGAGCAGGAGCGGCTGTTCCGCGAACTGGCCAAGCTGGAGGGCGAGGCACCCAAGCGCGCGCCTGGCTTCTGGTCCAAGCTCAAGGAGGCGCTGGGAGCATGAGCTGGTGGGCCATCGACGTTCGGACGCCCGCCGATCGCCGAGAGATGCTGGGTGCCTGGTTGGTGGCCCGGACTGGACAGGCGGTGGAAGAGCGGGATGATGGGACGCTGGTGGCCTTTGCGCCCGACGAGGACGCGGCCGTAGCCCTGGTCCACGAGCTGGGCCAAAGCGGCGACGGGCCGCTGGAGACTGAACGCCATCCGGTCGAGACAGAGGACTGGTCCACCCGCTGGCGAGAAGGACTCGGCCCCCGCCGGCTGGGCCGGCTCACGATTGTTCCCTCCTGGTTGCCTCAGGCGTCCGATCCCGATCCACTCACCGTCGTGCTCGACCCGGAAACCGCATTCGGTAGTGGCGAACATGGATCGACCCGCGCGGCACTGACCCTGCTGAGCCGGCTGGTCCAACCGGGAGACCGGGTGCTCGATCTGGGGAGCGGCAGTGGCATCCTGACCATTGCCGCCATCAAGCTCGGCGCGGCCAGTGCGATCGGCATCGAGGTCGATGCCGAAGCGAACGAGGTGGCCTGTCGCAATGCTGCCCGTAATGAGGTGGCGCTACAAGTGGAGTTTCTCGAGGGCGACGCCGGAATCCTGGCGCCTCTGGCCGGTCCAGCCGATCTCCTGCTCTCCAATATTCTGCGCACGGTCAACACCACTCTCCTGCCAGTGATCGCCAGATCACTTCGGCCGGGGGGCGTGGCCATCTTCTCCGGGATGGAGCAGGACGAGTCGTATCAGTTCCGGGCCGATCTCACGGCCGCCGGATTTCGCCAGATCCAGGAAACACTCGACGCCGGATGGTGGGGGGTTGCTGCCGAGCGCCCGGAATGAAGGTGGTGATTGGGCCGGGCAGCGGGGCGGGTGCCCTGTGGGCGGTGGGGCAGCGGGTCGGCCTGGATGAACATGAGGCACATCATCTGAAGGTGAGGCGCGCCCGGGATGGTGAAACCGTAGAGGTTTTGGACGGCGCTGGATTCACCGGGACGGGGATCCTGGTGCAATCAGGGCGGGAGTGGCTGGTGGAGGTTCGCGATGGGGAGACGCAGGCGCCGCCGGCGCCGCTCACGCTCGCCGTTGCCATGGGCGACCGGGATCGGTTTTCCTGGATGGTGGAGAAATCGGTCGAGCTGGGAGTGACCAGAATCGTTCCGCTCCAGACCGAGCGCACTGCAGGCGTGGCCACCCGGCTGAAGGACGTTCACCTCGACCGGCTCCGCCGGTCGGCGCTGGACGCGACCAAGCAGTGTGGCGCCGCCTGGGTTCCAGCCATCGATGTTCCGAGAGCGTTTACCGCGTTCGCGAGCGAGCCGGTGGGTGGCACGGCGTGGTTGGCGGATGCGTGCGGTGCTCCGGTGCCCGCGTCGCTCAATGAGGGTGCGGTCACGGTAATCATAGGGCCGGAGGGAGGGCTGACCTCCACTGAACGGGATACTGTAGTCGGGGCAGGCTACCAGCTCGTGAGCCTGGGCCCTCATACCCTTCGCTTCGAGACCGCAGCTGTTGCCGCCGCTGCAGCTGTAACCCACGCCAGGATGCGGAGCGCCCATGGCTGACTGCCTGTTCTGCCGAATTGTGGCTGGAGAGATTCCCGCCACGATACTCAAGCGTTCGGATGAAGCGCTAGGCTTTCGAGACATCGATGCCAAGGCGCCAGTGCATTTCCTGGTGATTCCCACCAAACACGTGGCGGCAGTCCGGGACGCGAAGGGCGCAGATGGCGAGCGATTGCTGGGCCGGCTCCTGGCCTTTGCCGCCGAAACGGCTGCCGAGCAAGGGCTCGACCGCGATGGCTACCGGATTGTGACGAACACGGGAAAGAATGCGGGGCAAAGCGTTGATCATCTGCACCTGCATGTGCTCGGTGGAAGAAAGCTGAGCTGGCCTCCGGGGTGAGGAGGAACGACGGAAGAAGTTGGTTTAGCTCTGCGCGCTGCGCTGTACCGCACGGTACAAACGCCAGACAAGCTGGCCAGCTCGATTCCGCTGTTGGTCCAGAGCTTTCCAACACTCCGCGGAAACCAGTCCTCGATCACGACTGAAGAGCAGTAGATAAGGCAACTCCGAGAGCGACCCCAGGCAGATGTCCAGATAGCGGCGAAACTCGCGCGGGCCGAGCTTGGCGGACCCTTCGGCCAAGTTCGTAGGTATTGAAAGAGCGGCCCGCCGGGTTTGAGATGTCAACCCGAACATCTCGTTTCTGGGCCAGGTTTCAGACTGTCGGTAGATCTCGAGCGCAAGCTCGTGAGAGACCTTCCAGGCTTTGAGTCTTTCGTATGGCATCATTCTGGCACAATACCAAACATCAGCCAGACAGCAGTGGCTTCGGCACTCAGGCCGGATCATTTCCTACGTTCCGTCGTTCCGCCAGTGCCTGCTTGCTGATCGATACTACTCCCAATAAATTTTCCAACTTCTTCGTAATTCTGCCCTTATGGGCCGAGAGGGGTGAGTAAGCGAATGCCAGAGGTCATCATTCACGATGACGAGAGCTTCGAGCGGGCATTAAAACGGTTCAAGAAGAAGTGCGAAAAGGCCGGAATTCTGTCGGATCTTCGGAAGCACCGTCACTTCGAAAAGCCGAGCGAAAAGCGGAAGCGGAAAATGAACGCCGCAGTCCGCAAGAGCCGCCGTGGTCCCCGTGTCCCCCGCGTCTGACCTCGCATCAACCCTCCGCGCTGCTTTGAACGCCGCGCGCAAGGCGCAGGATAAAGAACGCACCCTGGTCCTCGGTACGATCCTGGCCAATCTGAAGAATCGCGAGATCGAGCTTCGCCGGCCCGCCACCGACGATGAGGTGATCGACGTCCTCCGTAAGGGCATCAAGATCCGCCGGGAAGCCGTGGAGCAGTACGCCTCCCGGCCGGACTTGGCCGAGGCCGAAGGTGCTCAGATCAAAATTCTGGAGGAGTTTCTGCCCCCCGCAGTGGACCCGGAGGAAATTCGCGCCGCGGTCCGCAGTGCCATCAGCGCGGGGGCCAAGGATATCGGCAAGGTCATGTCGCAGGTGTTACCCAAGTACAAGGGCCGGGCTGACGGGAAGTTGATCAATCAGATAGTGCGTGAGGAGCTGCAGGCCGGCTGATGACGCAGGTGGAATTTCTCTCTCCCGACGGGGTGCCGGCCCAGATGAAGGGCGGCACCCCGTCGCCGTTACCGGAGGAGCAGATTGCCGATGCGCTGGAGACGATCGAGTTCGAGGCGGTGCTCGACCTGGTCGCCGAGCACGCGGCGGGCCCGCTCGGCGCTGCGCGGGTGAGGAGCCGACGCCCCACACAGGGCCTCTACTGGATTCGGGCCGAGCTGGACCGGGTGGGCGAGGTGGCCGGTCTCTTTCGCCGGGGGGATGGATTGGTCTCCGAAGACATTCCAGACGTCACCCAGGTTCTCGGCCGGCTTCGGATCCAGGGAAGCGTGCTCGAAGGCGTTGATTTCGTCGCCCTGATCCAAGTTCTCCGAGCCGCGCGTACGGTGCATGGGGATCTCGAGCGAATTGCCCATCTGGCGCCACTGAGCGCTGAGCTGCTGCGTCCACTACCGGACAAGACGCTGGAGCGGAGGCTGGATCAATCGGTGGACCCCGATGGAAACCTGCTGGACACGGCCAGTCCCCGTCTGGCCGCGGCTCGGCGGGAAGTCCAGGCCGCTCGGCAGCGTCTGCTCCGCAGGCTCGATACGCTGCTTCGCGGACTGGAGAGCGGCTCCACTCCATCGGACGCATCGGTCACGGTGCGGGGAAATCGCTACGTCATTCCGGTCCGGCGCGATTCCCGGAGCCGGCCCGCTGGAATCATCCACGACGAGTCCGGTAGCGCGGGCACTCTGTTTATCGAACCGTCCGAGACCATCGAACTGGGGAACGCGCTGCGTGAGGCCCAGGTCGAGGAGGAGAGGGAGACGCTCCGGGTGCTCCGGGAGCTCACCGACCTGCTCCGACCGCATCTCACCGTGCTTCGGGACATCGTCGACATGTGCGTTGGAGTGGATGATCTGGTTGCCCGGTCCAAGTATGCCGCGGCCGTGGGAGGCGAAAAGCCCGTAGTCGCCGAAGCACCCGCTCCGCTCAGGATCGTGAACGGACGCCACCCGCTGCTCCTGGCGGGGAGCATCGAGGTGGTTCCCTTTGACCTGGAGCTCGCGCTGGAGGAGCGCACCTTGCTGGTCAGCGGCCCGAACACGGGAGGAAAGACGGTTCTGCTCAAGGCCGTCGGTCTGGCCGCAGCGCTTGCCGCCTCGGGAATCATCCCGCCGGTGGGGGAAGGAAGTGCGCTGCCCGTCTTCCGGCGCATGTACGCCGATATTGGAGACCAGCAATCGATCGCGGCAAGTCTCTCGACCTTCAGCGCGCACGTTCGCCGGCTGCGCCAGATCCTGGATGAGGCGGACGACACCAGCCTCGTGCTGCTGGACGAGATCGGGAGTGGCACCGATCCGGTCGAAGGCGCCGCCCTGGCTGCGGCTACCCTGATCTCCCTGACCGAGCGCAACTCGGTTACGCTCGCCACGACCCATCTCGGTGCCCTGAAGGACTTGGCCAGCCAGACTCAAGGGATCGTGAACGCCTCCCTTCAGTTCGACGCAGCCACCCTCACTCCGACTTACCGTCTGCTGAAAGGGGTGCCTGGGCGATCATATGGTCTGGCCATCGCCCGGCGGCTGGGAGTGGGGCAGGAGATACTGGCCGACGCTGAGGCTCGGGTCCCCGATACGGAACGCCGGCTGGACGCCTTGCTCGCCGCGGTGGAGGAGCGTGAACGCGAGCTGCGCACAATGCAGCAGGAGCTGGAGGAGCGAACGATCGAGCTGGATTCCCTGAATGCCCGGCTCAGAGTCCAGGAGGAGAGCCAGCTCGCGCGCGACGCAGATTTGAAGCGGCGGGAGAAGGAGGCCGATCGGGAGGGACGAAGGCTGGCCCGGGCGCATCTTATGGAGGCGCGGCAGCGGGTCGAAGACGCCCTGGCGCAGGCGCGAGGTGCGGCGGATGAAGCGGCTGCCCGGGAGGCACGAAGGCTGGTGGAAGAGGGAATTGTAGAGACGGCGGAGAGGACGGAGAAGACGGAGAGGGCGGAAAAAGCGGAGAAGGGGGCGCTGGAAATTGGAGAGCGAGTGCGGCTGGCGGCCGGCGGATCGGGAGAGGTACTCGAGGTGAGGGCCGACGGAAAGGTGGTTGTTGCCCTGGGCGCCATGAAGATGGTGGTGGATACGGATCAAGTCACACCAACCGGAGACAAGGCCGGG
>DASUVR010000075.1:0-2477 GCA_036378855.1 Gemmatimonadales bacterium
GGCCATGAAGCCGGGGACGTCACCGGGGTCATACCAGGAGCGCTCCTATCACGACCTGGTGGACATGCCCTTCTTCGTGGGCCGCATGGACTACGACAGCATGCAGGTGGCCGGCCGCTGGACCCGCCTGGCTACCTACCCTTCCGGAGCCCTGCCGGACAGCTCGCGCAAGCAGCTCTGGAACGAAATCGGCAAGGTGATTCCAGCCGAGTCGGCGGTGTTCCGGGAGACGCCGTGGAGCAGCTACAACGTGATGATGATCTTCGACCCGAGATACGGCGGCGCCAGTGCCTTGGAGCATCAAAGCTCCCATGTCGGCATCTATAATCCGGGACTGATCGGTAATCCGATTCTCGCTTCGATCACGGCGCACGAGATCTTTCACGCGTGGAACGTCAAGCGCCTTCGGCCGGCGGAGATGGTGCCGTACGACTATCACCAGGCCCAGCCCACTCCCTGGCTCTGGGTCAGCGAGGGGATAACCGACTATTACGCCGACCTCGCCCTGGTTCGCGGCGGCATCATCGACTCCACTCAGTTCGTTGCCCTGACGGCCAACAAGGCCAACACCGTGGACATGACTCCGCCCACCGCCCTGGAAGACGCATCCCTGTCCACCTGGATCCATCCGGAAGACGGCAGTGGGTACATCTATTACCCGAAGGGCTCTCTCGCCGGGCTGTTGCTGGATATTCAGATTCGCGATGCCAGTGACAATGCGAAGTCGCTCGACGACGTTATGCGGCAGCTGTATCTCAACACCTTCAAGAAGGGGCGCGGCTTCACCGCGGCCGACTTCTGGCCCGAAGTGTCGCGGGCGGCTGGCGGGCGGCCCTTCGAAGACTTTCTCGCGCGCTATGTGGACGGGCGGGAGAGCTATCCCTTTGATCGAATCCTTCCGCTCGCGGGGATGCGGGTTGCGCTGGACACGGTACGGGAGCCCCGACTGGGCCTGCAGACTTCCGGTGACTCGAGCGGCATTATCGTGACCGGGCTGGCACCCGGCGGTGCGGCCCAGGAGGCCGGCGTGCAGGTGGGCGATCGCGTGCTCGCGTTGGGCGACCTTTCGCTGTCAGATCCGGACTTCGGCCCCGCGTTTCGAGCCCGCTTCGGGAAGCAGGAAGGAGCCCCGCTGCCGATCAAGGTGCTGAGAGGGAAGGATACCCTGACCCTGAACAGCAAGGTTCGCCTGGTGGCCCGGGTCGAGCGACGATTCGAAATTGATCCGTCGGCCTCGGCCAAGGCGGTTCGGATTCGAAATGGGATTCTTAAAGGAGCTGGGAGCTAGGAGCTGGGAGCTAGGAGCTCGTGCTGAGTCGATCGGATCACTGCGAGTATGTAGTCCAGCTCCTTCGCTTCGCTCAGGATGACACGATAGCTCCCGACTCCCAGCTCCCAGCTCACTACGCGTCCTCCACCCGGGTCAGGACCCCGCTCCACGAGTTGTCCCGCTTGTGCCCGCCACGGAACTCGAAGTGGTCGTCCACCAGAATCCGCCGAGTGAATTCCCAGGTGGGTTGCTGGTGCAGCCGGTGTCGTAGCACCAGCGGCACCAGCTGCGCCGCAACCACCCACACATTTGCTTCCAGTCCGGGATACAGGTGAGCCCATTCTGGCCGCAGCCGCGCTTCGCGCACCGCCATTGAAACCCGCCAAGTAGTTGGTAACCGACTGCATCCTCGCAGCGGCAGCACCGGCGGTGCTATGGCCTATGTCACAGTTCAGCATCAGTCTTACATTCCAGCCCGATGCCAATCACAGAAATCATCCTGACCAGTCTCGGTGACCTGATCGATAAGGTGACGCCGACCGAGCCAGACCCCCGAACTGGACGCCGTCGTGACAGCGGCGTGTATCGGGGAGACGGAGACGCCGGTTGGCCCCTGTTCACCAGTCTCGACAAGTTGGGGGGAGTCACCCCGCCCCACACCAAAGCGGATTTGGAAGAGCACATCCTCCGGAATTTCATTCGCTACTCCCGTCCGTACTTCAGCCAGCCGGCCAGCGACTGGGAGGTGCTGGTTGCGGCGCAACATCACGGGTTGCCCACGCGTCTGCTGGATTGGACCTACTCTCCCCTCGTCGCGGCCCACTTCGCCACCCTCAATGGCGAGCACCCATCGGACCGGGTCATCTGGCGGCTGGATTGGAAACAGGTGCATCGCCGGTTCAACCTGCCGGAGCTCGCGTTCCTGATTCAGGACTTGGAGGGAATTTCAGGAGGGGACCGTCGGCTCACCCCATGGGCGTTGTTCTCCGCCCAGGATAAGATCAAACCCTTTGCCTGCATGCTGGAGCCCCCGTCCCTCAATCCCCGGATCGTGGCGCAGTCCGCCACCTTCACCCTCTGCTCCGATAAGCGGCAATCGTTTGACCGTTTTCTGGAGCAGAACGGGCTGGGCTCGGCGCTGACCAAATTCGTGATTCCAGCCCAGGAAACCGCTCGTTTTCGGGACCAGCTGGATCTGGTCGTCGTA
>DASUVR010000076.1:0-3112 GCA_036378855.1 Gemmatimonadales bacterium
GCGAGCACCCTGGAGGCCTTGCAGGTGGATCCGGGTGCGGATGTGAAGATCCAGATCCTTGGCGCCAGTCCGGCAGGGTGGCGCGCCAAGGCAACTCATCGTACGCGGCCGGGTCGGAGCTGCGTCGTCTTTGTCGGCGCGCTGAACGGCTCGGAGCTCCCGAAGACCGACGGCGACGGAGAAATGGCGGGCGAAGAAAGGGTGCCGCTCTGTGACCGGATGGAGTAAACCAGCACCGGCAGTGGTACCCAAGCCGGCCATAACCAAAGTCCTGGCTAGGCCGCATGGCTTGATCAGCAATGCGTGGCGGTGGGGTGCCGGCGTGATCTCGGCGGGAGCGGGTCTGGTGTCGATTCTCTCGTACACCCACTCGCTCAAGTCCAAGTTCGAGGCGGACTCGCTGGGGATCACCACCGTGAGATGGGTCGGAGTCACGCCCACTTCGGACACGGCAACCTCGATTGGTGACACGATACAGCTGGCGGTGACCGCGACAGACACGCGGGGGAATGCCATGCCGGGCGCCCCCACGCTGTGGAATAGCAGCGACACGACCGTGGCCTCGGTCGATAGTGCGGGGACGGTGATCGCTCAGGGCGGTGGAGCGACTGTCATCATGGTCACGGTGGGCAACAAGACAGTGCGGGCCCACGTGTACGTGCAGCAGCAGCCGGCAGACTTGCGGGTCACGGGAGACACGAGTCTCCGGATGCCGGAGGGCGAGCAAGGCAAGGTGGCAGCGAATCTCGTCGATGCCAGAGGCCACGAGATCCAGGGGGCGGCTGTGCGGTGGCGTTCCGCCGACCCATCGGTGGCCAGCGTCGACAGCGTGGGAAACGCGGTGGGAGTGGCGCCGGGAAAGACGGTGTTCACCGCCAGCAACAATGCGATGGCGACCCAGCTGCCGGTGGAAGTATATCCGGTGCCCTCGTCACTGACCCTGCTTTCGGGTGACGGACAGCGCGCGCCGGCCGGACGCCGAGTGGGGCAGCCAGTGTCGGTGCAGGTAGTCTCTCGCAGTGGACGACCGGTTCCGGGAATACCGGTGCGGTTTGTCCTGCAGGAGAACGAAGGGCGAGCCGAGCCCCAGGCCGACTCGTCGGATGCACAGGGTGTGGCACGGGCGAGTTGGATCCTCGGAGGATCGCCTGGGCGTCAGACCCTCGTAGTGATGGCCGACGGCGTGGCGACACCGACCATGGTGACCGCGGAAGCGGAGCCGGTAGCGACGAATACCCGGCTGACGGTGGTGAGCGAAGAGCTCCGGGGACCGGTGAGCTCTACGCTGGCCGAGCCGGTCACGGTGCGGGTGACGGACACCAGCGGGGTCGCTCTCGCGGATGTGCCGGTGGCGTGGTCGGCGGCGGATGAGGGCAGCATCGTGGCCGCCGAATCGCGGACCGACTCTCTGGGCGAGACGCGTGCTCGCTGGACTCTCGGCCCTCGGAGCGGAGAGCAGCGAGCCTATGTCCAGGTCGGAAGCGCCAGGACCGTGCCTCGCTTCCTGGTCACCGCCCATGCCGTGGCCGGTGCGCCGGCCAAAGCCGCGGTGGTTGGCAACATCAAGTACGAGGGGACGGTGGGACAGCCCCTCCGGCCCGGGGTGGAGATCAAGGTGCTCGACCTGGCGGAGAACGAGGTTGCCGGCGTGCCGCTCACTCTGGAGCCGCAAACCGGCTCGGTGAGCGACAGCATGGTTGTCACCGACGCAACTGGCCGGGCCAAGCTGCCCTGGATGCTGGGGCACTCGATCGGTGCTCAGCATCTGAGGGTGAGAGTAGAGGGGATCGATCGTCCGTTGGAGATCACGGCACGAGCTCGGGCAGCGGCTCCCGCTAACCTGGCCTTCGTGACTCCCAAGCCGGGGATGGCAACCAGGGCGGTGCAGTCACTCGATGTGGATCTGACTGACGCGTACGGCAACCCGGTGGCCGATCAACCGGTGGTGTTCACCACGAAGTTCGGCAGCGTCAGCCCGGCTCGAGTAATGACTGATGCCCACGGGAGAGCTCACACCCGGTGGACCCCGGCGAGCAAAGAGGGCAGACGCACGCTGGTGGCGGCAGTGAAGGGAACCGAAGCGCGGGCCACGTTCGCGCTCGAAGCTCCGGAAGCGGCACCCAAGGTCAAGTCTGTAGTACCGGCCAAGAAGGAGAAGAAAGGTCGGCAAGGCACAAAGTGATTGGGACAGACAACAGGTTAGTACAGGACCAGGGGTAGTCAGATCACACAACAAGTTCGTACAGGTCCACGGAGTCTGATCTAGTTCACGCTCAACGATGAGGGCTCTTAACCGTAGTTCCACCTTCGCGGCATTGGAGGAAATATGACCGGCCCACTGTTCTTGACTCTGCACCCGCACCGCCGACGGGCTCGGCTCCTCCTGCCATTTTCCGCAATCATTCTGGCGGGACAGCTGGCATGTAATACTGACCAGCCAACCGAGCCAACGGCTTCCATAAAGACTCAGCCCCTGGTGGCGACCCACGGTCCCCACCCCAGGGCCAAGCTTGCTCCGTCCTCGCTGGCGGTGGCCAACTCCCGTCCGGCCAAGGCTCTGGTCTCGCTGAAGGCGAGCCCGAGCTTTGGTGTGGGCCAGGCGGCCGGTGAGGGACCGAGCGTACTCATCCTTGCCGACACCGACGTGGTCGCGACCAGTGCCCTGGCCGCGAGCCTGGCGGATTCCGGCGTACAGGTTACCGTCCGCCCTGCCCCGGAATACACCTGGGACGGCACCAATCCCAGCCTCAACGGGTTCAACGTGGTGATCCACCTGAACGGTGCCACCTACGACTACCCGCTCTCGTCGGACGCTCAGGCCGCTCTTGCCGCCTTCGTCCAGAGCGGTGGTGGGTTTGTGGGCTCACAGTGGAACGGGTATGAGCCCCAGCCCAATCTCGACGAGCTGACCCTGCAGAGCGCAGGCTTCGATCCGAGTGGGCCGGAGCAGAACTGCAGTGGTTGTACTGTGACTTACGAGCGATTGCCCGCCGGCGCGGGACACCCCGTGCTGGCTGGACTGCCCGCTTCGTTCTCGATTCCGGCCGACGGTCACGATGCCGGTCCGGCCAAGGAATTTGCTACGCCACTGATGCAGGTCTCGACCGGCGGC
>DASUVR010000077.1:0-11121 GCA_036378855.1 Gemmatimonadales bacterium
TCCTTTGATTTACCGAGGCCGGCTTCGTCGCTCCAGCAACTCATCCGGGACATAGTCACCGGGACCTTCCTCGTGGTCGAACTCGGCCGCTACGACAGCGTGACCTCGCTCGCGGTCCAGCGTGATCTCCGCCAGTCTGGGCGAAAGCATGGGGAAGGTTCGGCCGAAGAGACCGTAGCAGATAAGGAACAAACCGAGAAAGGTCAGAGTGGCGCCCAGTTCGGGCTGGCCAAAGATCGGAGCGGGTGATGCCGTGACCGATGGCATAATCAGGAGGTAACGCTCCAGCCACAGCGCAATCAGACTCACCGAGGCGAAGAAACCCAGGGTGGCCCGCACCTTCTTCGGCTTCACCCCCAGTAGTCCGAAGAAGGGGATAATGAACATGCCCCACCCAACCGCCACACCGATCGGCAGCCAATGCCCCCAGAGCCGCGCGAATACGAAGCCAGTCTCCTCGGGCAGGTTGCCGTACCAGATCACCAGGAACTGAGCCCACATCAGGTAAGTCCAGAACACGGTGAACCCGAAGCAAAGTTTGCCCAGGTCGTGCCGCTGTTTGGGTGACACCAGATCGGACACGCCAAGGTGCTTGGCGCCGTGAATCATCAGCAGCACGAGCAGCATGTGCCCGCCCAGAAACGCCCCCATGAAAATCCAGCCGCCGAGCAGGTTGGAGAACCAGTGGGGCTGAAGCGCCATGATCCCGTCGAAGGCGACCAGGGTCAACACGTAGGCGTATATGACGGTGTAGGCGGGAGCCAGCCGATAAATTCTGGCATCGTGCGCTGCTATCGTCGCCGAGGCGGCATCGTAACCCCGGGCCCATCTCTCATAGCGGAACCGCCGCTCCCCCGGCGCGGAACCTTGCACAGCATACATATCGGGCTTCATGTCGGCCCAGACCAGTTTCCAGCCTACAATAGTGAGCGCGAGCAAGCCCAATCCCAGCCGAGCGAACATGAAATCGTGGGAGAGCCATACCGCCTTCGCGTGCTGCATCTCGTGGAGGGCGCTCTGCATCGGGCCGTAGATCGAGTCGTAGCCAACGGTGAAAATCAGCACCAACCCAATCAGGGATACAGGCAGAAAGGCAACCAACGCTTCGGCGAAGCGGATGATCATCCCCGACCACTTGGCATTAGAGATCTTCTGCACCGCCGCAAAGGCAACACCGCCAGCAGACAAGCCGGTGAAGTAAATCCAATTCACATGGAACAGATGCCAGGCGCGATCGGCCATGGCCGGTCCGGCAAGAAGTGCGCGGACGAACAGGATCAGCCCCAGGATGGCAAACCCAGCACCGATGGCCAGGAACATTTCGTACTTACCGGCCACGGACCGCTCGGCGAGACGTTCGCGGAGGATCGGAGTCATGGCGCGGTTCCGGTCGAACCGGTTGCGCTGGGGCCCGGAGGAACTGGTGTGGCGGCGCCCGGAGCAGCCGGCGGAGCCGGTGACTGTCGTTGCAGCTTCCGAACGTGATTCACGATGGCCCACCGCTCCACCGGAGCGTACACCTTATCGCCGTACCGGGGCATGACGCCCCGCCCATAGCGGATGATGCTGTAGATGTAGCCGTCGGTATACGCCCGGGCCCGCGCGGTGAGCAGCGAGGGAGCCCCGATCTGGCTGGACACGGTACCGTTGGCATTGCCGGTGGGGCCATGACAGACACTGCAGAAGTTTTGATAAAGAGTGTCACCCGCTGCGTCAATGTCCCTCGGAATGACCGAGGTACGAGGACCCGGCGGACTGGGTTGGCCGCCGACGGCAAAAGGATTCCGGAGTGCGTTGGCGCTGGCTGGGTTCCCCGACACCCATTCCGCTGACCAGTCCGGCTCGCCACCGCTCACCGGCACCGTTCCCGCGGGAGTGTTTCTGGGCACGTTCTGCGTCTCGTAGGGATGAATGTACCGGGCGCGAATCATGTGGTCGAACCAGGGAATGATGTGCCACAGATCGTCCGGAGATGGAATGCGGTAGTAGTAGGAATCGCAGGCACCGCACATCAGCGTCAACAGGGTCAGTGCCAGCGTTTCAAGCCGCTTCATGACGAACCTCGACGGCACCGGCCGACCTCAACAGATTCTCCACCCGGCCCATGTCATCGCTGCCGGCGGGAACGAAGATACCGATCTGGTCGTCGCTGAAGCGGGGATCGTAGGCCACCCCTCGTTTGCCCTGCAGCACAGAAAACAATCCCACGGCCGCAACCGTGCTGAGCGCTCCCATGAGGATGGTGAGCTCGAAGGCAATCACGACGTAGGGCGGGATCGACGCGATCGGCTTTCCACCCACCAGCACCGGCCAGTCGTACGACATCCAGATCGTCATTCCGAATCCGGCGGCGCAGCCGGTGAGTCCCCCGATCAGGGTAAACAGCCGCACCGGGCTCACCCGGTGATTCAGAGCCTCCTCCAGCTCGTGATTCGGCGACGGGCTGTACACGACCAGATTCCGGTAGCCCATTGCCCGAAGCCCGCGAATGGCGTCCACCGCAGCATCGATATGAATGAAGGAGGCCAGAAGCCCGGGCATGCGCTTGGCGCGCTTGAGCAGACCCATCAATGGTGACCCCCCCGCAGCCGCGGCATGGGGATCATTTCCTTGATCTCCTGGATAGCCACGATGGGAAAGCCCTTGGCGAAGAGCATGAACCACATCCCGAACCAGCCGAAGGAGCCGGCCAGGATACCCCAGTCGGCCCAGGTGGGGTTCAGTATGCCCCAGGCCCATGGTATGTAGTCGTTGCTCAACGACGAGACGATGATGACGTAGCGCTCGAACCACATCCCGATGTTGATGAAAATCGAGATGACGAACAGAGCGGTGATGTTGGTCCGGATCTTTCGGAACCAGAGCAGCTGGGACACGAACGCGTTACAGATGATCATGGTCCAGCCGGCCCACCAAAGGGGGCCGAACGCCCGGCGGAAGAACGTCGTCTGCTCGAAGGTGTTTCCGCTGTACCAGGCGATGAAGTACTCCATGCCATAGGCGTACAGCAGAATCGATCCGGTCAGCAGGGTCAGCTTGGCCAAGTTGTCGAAATGGTACTCCGTGATCATATGCTCGATCCTGAGCGCCCGCCGAAGCGGAATGATCAGGGTGAGCACCATGCCAATCCCGGAGTAGATGGCCCCGGCTACGAAGTACGGGGCGAAAATGGTGCCGTGCCAACCAGGCACAATTCCCGAGGCAAAGTCCCAGGACACCACCGAGTGCACCGACAGCACCAGCGGAGTTGCCAGAGCGGCCAGGTAAAGGTAGGCCCTCGAGTAGTGGCGCCACTGATTGTCGGTCCCCTGCCAGCCCGCCGCGGTCATGGTATAAATGGTCCGGCGCCAGCCGGAGACCTTGTCCCGAACCGCTGAGATATCTGGGATCAGTCCGAAAACCAGAAACGTGGTCGAGACCGTGAGGTAGGTCGAGATCGCGAAGACGTCCCAGATCAGCGGCGACTTGAAGTTGGGCCAGAGGAAACGCTGGTTCGGGTACGGCAGCAGCCAGTAGAAAATCCACTGCCGCCCGATGTGAATGATCGGAAAGAGGCCGGCGGTCATCACGGCGAACACCGTCATGGCCTCGGTCGAGCGATACACCGCGGTGCGCCAGGGCGAGCGAAAGAGAAAGAGAATGGCCGAAATCAGTGTTCCAGCGTGGCCGATACCCACCCAGAACACGAAGGTGGTGATGTAGACGCTCCAGAAGATCGGCGGATTGTAGCCGGCGTGCCCCAGGCCATCCTTGATGAGCACCAGGAAAGTGAGGATCCCGATCAAGAAGAGGGACACCGCTCCCAGAAGGAGAAGCACGTACCCCCGGCTGGCCGGCCCCAGCGTGGCCACGACGTCGCGGGTGACGTCCGCGTGGGTTCCCGTGGGATGACCTTCCGGGACAACTCGGGAAACGGGAGTAGCAACGGCCATGATTACGCCTCGTTCGGCAGAGTGACTTTGGCCAGGTAGGTGATCGCCGAACGGGTGTTGAGGTCTTCGAGCACCCGATACCCGCGATTATCCTGGCGCAGTCGAGCCACCCTGCTGGCGGAATCGGTCAGGTTGCCGAAGACAATGGCGTCGGAAGGGCAGGCCTGCGCACACGCCGTGGTGAATTCGCCATCCCGGAGCGGCCGATCTTCCAGCCGGGCGTTGTTCTGCGCTCCCCGGATCCGCTGAATGCAGAAGGTGCACTTCTCCATGACTCCGCGGGCTCGCACCGTCACATCCGGATTCAGCTGCAGGTGCAGCGGAGCCGGCCAGGCCGACTCGTTGTACTTGTACCAGTTGAAGTACCGCACCTTGTAGGGACAGTTGTTGGCACAGTACCGGGTGCCAACGCAGCGGTTGTACACCTGGCCGTTCAAGCCGTCGGCCGTATGGTACGCGGCATAGACTGGACAGACCGGCTCGCAGGGCGCGTTGGTGCAGTGCTGGCAGAGCATGGGAATGAACCGCGCGGTGGCTCCCGCACCCGGCGCCGTGTCCTCTTCCCAGTAACGCTCGATCCGGATCCAGGTCATCTCCCGACCCTTGTAAATCTCACTCTGTCCCACCGTCGGGATGTTGTTCTCGGCGTAGCAGGCGGTGACACAGGCCTGGCAGCCGGTGCACTTGGCCAGATCGATGGTCATCCCCCAGCGGGGATTGGCGGCAGCGTAGTCTCCATAATGCGTGGCTTCGATCTGCTCCTGGCTCCATCCCTTGACCGCCTCGAGCTCCTGCTCGGTGTTGACCTCGTGCTTTCCCCGACCCTCGGCGATGTAGGCCTGCTCGATGGTGAGTCCCTTGCGCGCGGCGTCGAGCGAGATGCTCTCGGCGATGCCCCTTCCCAGCTGACGCGGATTGCCCTCGATGGTGGCCAGGCGCTGATAGTGGCCGGTCTTGGCGACTTCAACCCGGGTCGAGACGTAGGGCAGCAGCGGTCCGGCAGGTGCGCCGAGTAGATCGAGGGCATTCACCCCGCGACCCTGAGCGAATTGACCGTACTCGGTGTGCCCGAAGCCAAGAGGCATCGCGACCACGTTGGGATGAACCCCGGCATAGATGTAGACCGGAGCCTCGACGGTACCGTGGGGCGAGGTAAGCCGGAGGACCTCCCCGTTGCGAACGTCCAGCCGTTGCGCCAGATCCGGATGGATCTCGACCCACGAATGCCAGGTGATCTTGGTGACCGGATCGGCGTTTTCCAGCAGCCACGGCTTATTGGCGCCACGGCCGTCGTACAGCATCCCATGGGGATAGGCGACGAAGGTCAGCTCACCGTTTCCTTCGAAGCTGGGACGGGTGTACTTGACCTGGCCGGCCCCGGCGGCCAGCGAGACCGGTGTGGCGGGTGCCGGAGCAAAAAAACCACCGCGCTGCAGGGCACCATGCCAGAAGGCGGCGGGGTCTCCCTGTCCGTGCTGAGTGGCGAGTGCCTGCCAGCGGGACTGAAGGTGGGCTTGGTAAGAGGCCGCGTTGAAGCGGGCCAACGCTCCGCCCACTTTCTTCGCGGTCCGGAGCAGGACCTCGCCGGCGGGCAGGGTGTCGAACACCGGCTGCATGACCGGCTGCATCAGGTTGTACACGCCTGCCCGGGGACGGAGGTCGTCCCATCGCTCGAGCGCGTGGTGCTGCGGCAGAATCAGGTCACAGAGGGCGGTGGTTTCATCCAGGTACATCGAGGTGGAGACCTTGTAGCCCACCTTCTGGAATCGCGACGCGAAACGGGCTGCCTTGGGCAGGGTATAGGCCGGGTTGGTCTCGTGAATCAGAGCGACCTTTACCTGGCCCGCGTCGACCGTGGCAAGCAAGGATTCCAGCGCGGCGTAGCCGTCGGCGGTGTCGGCATCGGACCCAAAGCTGACGGTCTCGCCCACGTTGCCGGCCACATAGTTGAGCAGGTTGACCGCAGCGCAGAGCTCGACTGCTCCGCTGTGTTGAGTCCCAATCCCGCCGGCGACCGCCAGGCTGGGACGCTGCGCAGCAAATTCTCGGGCCAGACGCTCAATGGTGGCAGCAGGAACTCCGGTTTCCTTGGCTGCCATCTCCGGAGTGAAGGCG
The DNA here is from genome assembly GCA_036378855.1 of Gemmatimonadales bacterium. Lineage (GTDB taxonomy): Bacteria > Gemmatimonadota > Gemmatimonadetes > Gemmatimonadales > GWC2-71-9 > CAVVWJ01. Next base: position 6,048 of record DASUVR010000077.1, read on the forward strand.
GCGAGCGATGACCTGAACCCGGCATTGGCGCCTCGCTCAGCCGAGACCACGTTGGCCATAGCCAGCGCCAAGGCCGTCTCGGAGCCCGGTTGAACCGGATACCACTCATCCGCATTGAGCCCGGTCAGGTCGCGTCGGGGCGCCAGATACACGAACTTCGCCACGCCTGCTCCAGTGAAGCCGTGGGATTGGGCAAAGCCGCGCTGGTGCTCGATGGATCCGGGCCAGGACTCCAGGAAGTCGGCGCCGAAGGAGACGATGTGTTTGGCCTTGGCGAAGTCATACGACGCGAGCTGGTTCTGGCCGAACACCTGGCGATTGGCCGCTCGCATGGCCTCGGCGGCAAAGGGCTGATAGCGAACCACCCGGCCGCCCAGGGCGCCGATCCACTCGCCGAGAAGATCGGAGAAGGTCCCCCGCCCCGCTCCGGAGAGCGCAACGACCTGTCCGGCGGCCCCGGTGAGCTTGGCGGCAAGCCGGCCGATAGCGTCGTCCCAGGTGATCTCCTGGAACTTCCCGTTGGCAGCGCGGGCCATGGGTCCTTTCAGCCGCCCGGGATTGTACAGCCCCTGGAGCGCTGCCTGACCGCGGGAGCAGAGCTTGCCCTGGTTGATCGGGTGCTCCGGATTGCCTTCCAGCTTGACGGCTCGTCCCTCACGGGTTCGCACGTGCAGTCCGCACCCCGAGGCGCATTCGGTGCAGCTGCTCGCGTAATAGGTAGCCACTCCCGGTACCTGGTCTTCCGACTGAACCAGATAGGGAATCAGCTTCTCGACCCGGTCGGTGGAGCAGCCCGCCAGCGCCACTGCACCTGCGCCCGATGCACCGAGTACGGTCAGAAACCGCCTGCGATCCAACGCAAGGGGCTCAGTCGCGAGTCGCGGATCGCGAGTCGCGGGACTGGAGTTGTCGCCTTCGTTTGGGTGACTCATGACTCGTGACTCGCGACTAATAGTGACATACCGAGCAGTCCCGCGACACCTTCCGCTCCGTATGGCAGGTAATACAAAACCCCATCCGGTCCACGTTGTTCACCTTGAAAACCTGAGGCATCCGTTGCACTTCGCCGTGACAAGTGCCGCAGGCGTTCGGTCCCAGGGCTTTGATGTGCCGCTGGTGGGGAAAGTGGGCGTGTCGGGGCAGGTAGTGAATGCGGATCCATTCGATCGGCTTCTTTTCCGTCCAGGCCTGGCGGACCTTCTTGATCTCCGCCTGATGCGAGCTGTCCCGGCCACCGATCACCAGATGGCACCCCATACAGGTCTGGACCGAGGGGATCCCCGGCTCGGGGGAGACTGTGACCGAGTAATGGCAGTACTGGCACTGGATCTTGTACTGCCCGGCATGGATGTCGTGACGAAAGAAGATCGGCTGGCGAGGGCCTCGAAGGCTTCCCGTATCGCCGGCCGCGAGAGTCGGTGCGACAGTAGAGTCGGCTTTGGATGGGGCCTGCTGAGCGTGGGGACCGGCACCGCCGAACGCGAGGAGAGCAGCCATGCCTCCGGCTGCAACGCCACCGACGACGAAAGCCAGCTTACGCATCATCATCTCACTGCTGAGGAAGACCTTGGCCCCGCCTCGGGCAAATGCGCGCCGAAGTATAGTGCGGCCATTTCATTGCACAACCCGACCAATGACGTAATCCGACTGATTCAGTCGGCTTCGGCAGCGGCTCCTCCTTTCCCGCCATGGAGGCGCGGCGCCCGGCGGGGTGCCGGCCGTTCGGCCAGCCATTCCACTTTTCGCCGCGCGAGATTGAGAAAGGCATCGATGGACCGGCGGTCGCCCAGCTCCAGCCAGCACCACTTCACCGGACCGGTGCGCTGTCCCTCTACCAGTGCCCGAGCGATGATTCCCGCCACCTTGGCCCCCTTGGTCAGCCGGCTCTCGTCGCTATCGGACAGCGTGAAGGTGACATCCACGCTGTTCTTCATCAAATGAAGCCAGCACACTTTTCGATTACCCAATCCGTATTCCCAGGCCCAATGCCAGGTTGGGCCCATGAAGCGAACCTGTTCACCCACCCCGGGAAGCTTCAGGAGCCCTTCGCGGACCATGCGAAAGCGCGCCGCCAGTGGGGGAGCGAGATCGGTGAGCGGAGCGGCAGGATCGGGCTCCGTATCTTCGGAGAGATAGAGGTTGGACTTCCAGTAGGCGCTCGAGCGACCCATCAGGATTCTCCTGAGTGTACCCGGTCCAGGAACCGCACCACTTCGATTCCCATGGCCCGGAGCAGTGAAGCTTCACGACCATCGAGCTCTGCCCGGAAGACGATCTCGCGAAAAGATCGCATCACGTTGTCCGGTTGTCTCGTCTTGAAGAAGTCGATGGCCCACAGTGCCCGGGTCCAGTCGGCGAAGAGCTCTTCCAACTGGCCCGATGTAGCCGGCGCGGCCGGATTGCGGGGAGGCTTGATCGGCAGACTCTCGCCTCCGCGCGCATTCCAGGTCTCATAGGCCATAATGGCGACTGCCTGGGCCAGATTGAGCGAACGGTGCCCGGGATCCGTCGAGATGGTGACCAGCGCGTGACAGAGGTCCAGCTCAGCATTGGTAAGGCCGCTGTCTTCCCGCCCGGCGATCATTGCGACCGGTCCGCTGGCGGCCGCGTCGACCAGAGCTGCGGCAGCTTGACTGGGCCGAAGCACCCGCCGCTTGGCGGCGCGCTCGCGCGCGGTCAGGACGGCGGTAAAGACACAATCCTGGATGGCCTGCTCGAGCGTGTCGACGATCTCGATCCGGGCAACCAGATCTGCCGTGTTGTGGGCAATCCCTTCGATGCGGTAGGGGTCGAAGACCTCGGGGTTCACCAGCCTCATGCGGTCGATCCCGAAGTTTTTGGCGATCCGCACCGCGCTGGCGATGTTCACGATGTCCTGCGGGTTGACCAGAACCAGGATCGGCGGCGAAACGCTCATTCACCCAGAAACGATACGTCGTACCGCTTGGCCTTCAGTCCAGCGAGGAAGCCCTGCTTCTCGACCGACTTCATGTACGCTTCCTTCGGTTCCACCAATTTCGCATCGACCAATTCCATCAGCGCATCGTTCAGCGTCACCATCCCGCCCTTCCGGTTGGTCTGCATGATCGAGGGGATCTGGAAGGTCTTCCCCTCACGAATCAGGTTGGAGACCGCCGGGATGGAGAGCAGAACTTCCCGCGCCGCCACCCTGCCCCCACCGATTTTCTTGCAGAGGGTTTGGGCGATGACACCGCGCAGGGATTCGGAAAGCATCACCCGTACCTGCGACTGCCGGTCGGCCGGAAACTGGTCGATGATGCGGTCGATGGTCGAGGAGGCGGTGGTGGTGTGGAGCGTGCCAAAGACCAGGTGTCCGGTTTCGGCGGTTTCGATTGCAATAGAGACCGTTTCCAGATCTCGCATCTCGCCGACCAGGATGATGTCGGGATCCTCCCGCAGAGCCGCCCGGAGAGCATGCTTGAAAGACCGGGTATGCACGCCCACCTGACGCTGAGTCACCAGGCATTTCTTACTGGGATGAACGAACTCGATGGGATCCTCGATCGTGATGATATGATCCGTGCGAGTGCGATTGATCAGATCTACCAGGCCGGCCAGAGTCGTGCTCTTACCCGAGCCGGTTGGTCCGGTCACCACCACAAGTCCCTTGGTGAGATAGCATAGGTTCTGCACCTCCTGACTCAGCCCCATCTCCTCCGCAGTCCGGATCTGATTGGGGATCACCCGGAACACCCCCATAGCACCGTAGCGGTCACGGCCCGCGTTGCAGCGGAAACGCGCCAGGCCTTCGATCTCGTACGCCCAGTCGGTATCTCCCCCCTCCCGGAATTCCCCGATCTCCTTGGCGGTCATGATGCTGAGGAGCATGTTCTCGACCCGCTCGGCGGGGAGCGCGGGCTGGTCCTGCCGGGCGAGCTCGCCATGGACCCGCAACATGGGCGGCTCGTTGCTCCGCAGATGGAGGTCGGACGCGCCTGACTGAACCAGGGTGCGGAACAGCACGTCCATGCTGGCGCGATGTTCCGACAAATCCTGGGTGGAGCGGGACGGAGAGGACGGAGAGGGCTGAGAGGACGGAGCGGCGGCCACGCCAGGAGCCGAGCCTACGGCCGGCGCAGGAACTGTCTGGGCCGAGGCGGGCCGCAGTACCGCAAGGCCGTTGGCGCCTGCCTTGAGCTCCACCCGGACTTCCCCGTATGGCGATCGGTAGGCGAAGGCCACCGGCTCGGCGGTGCCGAACTGCGACGCCGCGTCCGGTGAGGCAATTTCCCGGACCAGCCCCTGGATCTGAGCATCACTCAGCGGCTCGCGGGTGATGGGGCGAAGCGATCCATTATACATGAGCGATGCTGGCTTGCCGACGGCGAGCTGAAGTGCTTCTGCCCGCTGCTCCTGCATCACCTGTATCAGTCTATCGAGTCGTGCCACGGTTGTATCTCAGTCGAGAGGGCGGATCAGTCGTACCTGGGACTTGTTGATGTATTGCATGATCCCGTCGGTGGCCAAGGAAAAAAAGCGGCCCGGCGCATTGACGTAGTCGAGAGCCCGGGCCCGGTTGGGTGGAAGCTCGAACAAGCTGCGGCCCCGGTACTCCACCCCGTCGGTCAGCTCGACCGACAGCATGACCAGCTTGGCGGCGGTCGCGCGATCGGGATCATCGCGCGGCTCCAGATTCTGGCAGGACACCACTGCCACCTGGGCTTTGGAGACGAAGGCGACTCCTCCCTCACCCAGAGTCAGGGCAAAGAAGGGATCGTCGCGATTCAACATTTCCAGCGGGCTTTCGCTTTCGGACGGGTAGGTGGCCCGGGCCAGCAGGTGGAGCTCTCCCGCCAACACGACACCCTCGGCAAGCACCACCCGGGCCGAAACCCGCTGTGTGGCGCCCCAATCGCTCATTGAATTGTTCGGTGCATGGCGCCGGAAACTGAACGGACCAGCCCAGCCCGGGCAAGTGCCGGTGTCAGCCCCGGATCTCCACTGCGGCCCGCTGTTCGATCCACTTGATCGCTTCGAGGTAATCGGCCTCCTCGCCGAGAGCAGCTCGAACTTCGGCCAGCAGCTTCCCTGAAGTGGCGATGATGTCCCCGGC
>DASUVR010000078.1:0-2855 GCA_036378855.1 Gemmatimonadales bacterium
CGGGAGCAATTGTGCTTCTGGAATCGTTCCCGCTCTTACCGAACGGCAAGTTGGACCGAGCCGCATTGCCCCCACCGGGCCGGAGTCGCCCGGACCCGGGTGAGAACTACAAGGCCCCGCACACGGCGGTCGAGCGGATGCTTACTGATGCCTGGACCGAGGTGCTGGGAGTCGCTCGGGTGGGGGTGCACGATAACTTTTTCGAGCTGGGTGGCCACTCACTGCTCGCCACACGAGTGATGGCGCGAGTGCAGGCGGTATCGGGTGTCGAGCTGCCGGTGAGGGTGCTGTTTGAGGAACCCACGGTAAACGGCATGGCTCGCCGCATCGAAGCCATCCACCAGATGGTGGAAGAAATAGCCAGCATGGGAGCCGATGAGATCCAGGCTCAAGGTTCGACGAAACCGGTTGCTGAATGACAAATCTTTCCCAACGCATTGCCGCGCTTTCTCCGGAACAACGTGCGCACCTGGCCGGTCGCCTGAACGCCGTCGGCCTCGGCGCGCTCGAGTCGGACCCGATTCACCGGCGGGCAGCGGACGACGCAATCCCCCTCTCATTCGCCCAGCGACGGCTCTGGTTCCTGCATCGTTTGGAGCCGGGCAGTCCGGTGTATCACATGCCGCTCGCCATCCGGCTCAGCGGTGCCCTCGACCAGCCGGCTCTTCAGCGAGCGCTAGGAGCAATCGTGGCGCGACACGAGGCGCTGCGCACGAGAATCGTCGACGGAGACGGCGGCCCGTATCAGATGGTGGCGCCTAGTCTCGAAGTGCCGCTGCCGATGGCCGACCTCACCACCTGGCCGGAGGACGAGCGGGAAGGTGAAGTCCGGCGCCGGATCGCCGAGGAAGCGCACATCCCTTTCGACTTGGCAGTGGGCCCCCTGATGCGTGCCCGTCTCCTCTGCCTTGCTGGTCAGGAGTACATACTCCTCCTCACGCTGCACCACATCGTGTTCGATGGCTGGTCGATGGGAGTGCTGTGGAAGGAACTGGCGGAGCTCTACGAGGGATTCGTCTCCGGAGTCCCTGCAAACCTTCCCGACTTGCCGGTCCAGTATCCGGACTACGCCCTGTGGCAACATCGACGACTACAGTCGGACGTGATGGAGCGGCAGCTCGCCTACTGGAAGCGACGGCTTGCCGGTGCCCCTCCTGTTCTCGAGCTCCCCACCGATCGTCCCCGGACGGCGAAGTCGGGCTCCCGAGCGGCCGGCGCGAAACTCATCCTGTCCAAGAGCCTCACCGATGATCTCACGGAGTTGAGTCGCCGTGAGGGCGTCACGCTGTTCATGACCTTGCTCGCGGCGTTCAAGATCCTGCTTGCCCGCTACAGCGGCCAGGATGATGTCGTGGTCGGAACCCCCATTGCAGGACGAACCCGCACCGAGCTGGAGAACCTGATCGGCTGCTTTCTCAATACGCTGGTGCTGCGGACGGATCTTTCGGGTGAGCCGACTTTCAGAGAGCTGCTGGGGCGGGTCCGCGAGACGGCGTTGGGGGCCTATGCCCATCAGGAGCTCCCGTTCGAGCGGTTGGTCGAGGAGCTCCAGCCGCCCCGAAGCTTGGGCAGCAACCCTCTCTTTCAGGTGTTGTTTCAACTGGGGAACGCGCCGCGAGGTTCTCTGAACCTCCGCGGGCTCAAGGTGACACGGCTCCGGGGTAGTGGGATCGGCGCGAAGTTCGATCTCTCCTTCCGAGTGCTGGAGCGGCGCGCCGGCCTCTCGTGCATCTGTGCAGGAAATGCGGATCTGTTCGAATCCGAGACCCTCGCGCACCTGCTGGAACAATACCGCGAATTGCTGGAGCAGATCGTCGCGGCCCCCAACAGTCCGATCGGATCCTACTCGTTGGTGACGGATCGCTCCCGGGGCATTCTGCCGGACCCGCAACTACCCCTGGACGAGCCCATATACCCTCTCGTCACCGAGGTGGTCCATCGGGTGGCGGCTGAGGCGCCCTCACGAACAGCGATCGAACAAGACGGACAGCGCTGGACCTTTGGCGAGTTGGAGGCGAGCGTCCGCGCGCTGGTTCAGACCCTGGAGACCAGCAGCCTGCCGCGTGGTGCGGTGGCAGCCATCAGCGGGCCCACCAGCTTCGGATTGGTCACCGCCATGCTGGCTGTCCTCTCCCGCGGGTGGGTGATGCTTCTAATTGCCCCCGACCTCCCCGATCAGCGGAAGCGTCTCATGCTCGAGGAGGCCGGCGCGAGGTTGGTTCTCCATCTCGGCGACGAGGAGGATACCTGGTTCCGTGGTCTCGCCATGGACTCCGTGCTCCGAGTCTGCAGGGACACCGGGCGACCAGAGAGCCTGGCTCGCGAGGTTCCGGGCGCTGATGCCGGGGCCGTGGTGAAGCCGGAACCCGATGATCCCGCCTACATCTTCTTTACCTCGGGCACGACCGGCACGCCCAAGGGCGTGCTCGGGACGCACAAAGGAATCAGCCAATTCCTGGCCTGGCAAAGCAGGACCTTCGATGTAAGCTCCGCCGACCGTTGCGCGCAGTTGACGAACGTCTCGTTCGATGTGGTCTTGCGCGACATCCTGATGCCGCTCTGGAGCGGTGCAACGCTGTGCCTTCCGCCAGCTGAGTTGCTGCCCGACAGCGCGGCCGCCTGGCTCGCCCAGGAAAAAATCACCGTCGTGCATGTCGTGCCCTCGCTGGCCCAGGCCTGGCTCTCCGAGGCGGCTGGAGGGCTGTCGCTACCGGCACTGCGATGGGTCTTCTCCGCGGGAGAGCCGCTAACCGACTCGCTGGTTCTTCGTTGGCGCGGAGTCGCCCCGAATTGTCAGGTCGACAATCTGTACGGTCCAACTGAAACGACGATGATCAAGTGTTGGTACCGGGTAC
>DASUVR010000079.1:0-7557 GCA_036378855.1 Gemmatimonadales bacterium
TGCCCCGCTGCCCCTCCGCCCCGCTGCCTTCCTGTCATTTCATATACTCCATGGCCACTTGGGTGGCGATTCGACGAATGATGATGTAGGTGGCCAGAACGGCGATGACTCCGTACATCCGTCCCATCGGGGCGCTGGTCATGCGCAGCGCAACGTATGCCGCCATCAGTACCGTTGCGGCGAGGGAGATGCGGCTGGCCAGTCTTCTTGCACGGAGCTTTCGTTCGCCCAGGCATTCGGGGCAGAGCTCGCCCCAGCCCAATCCCCACACCCGCCGGCCACACCGGACGCAGGGAACCTCAGGCTGCCCGTCTCGCAACCGCATGTCCGAACTCTTCCGTGCTGGCGGTGCCGCCGAGGTCCCGGGTGCGAATGCCGTCCTGCACGATGGTTGTGACGATGGCATTCCGAATCCGCTCGGCCCGGTCCAGCTCTCCGATATGATCCAGCATCATGGCCGCGGCAAACATCTGGGCCGAGGGATTGGCGAGTCCCTTCCCGGCAATGTCGGGAGCGCTGCCATGCACCGCTTCGAAAACCGCGGCCTTGGTTCCGATGTTGGCACCGGGCGCGAGTCCCAGCCCGCCCACCAGGCCGGACACCTCGTCACTGAGGATGTCGCCGAACATGTTGGTGGTCACCATGACATCGAACTGCTCGGGACGCATCACCAGCTGCATTGCGGTGTTGTCGACAATCATGTCGTTGGATTCGATCCTGCCTTCGTATTCCTTGGCCACGGTGCGGCCCACCTCCAGAAACAGTCCGCTCACCATTTTCAGGATATTGGCCTTGTGTACGATGGTGACTTTGCGGCGGCTGTGCTTTACCGCGTAATCGAAGGCGTAACGGATGATTCGCTCGCAGCCCCGCCGGGTGACGATCGCCATGGACTCGGCCACCGCGCGGGGATCGTCTCCAATGGCGACGAAGTGCTCCACCCCGATGTACAGCCCCTCGAGATTTTCTCGAACCAGCACGATGTCCACGTTCTCGAAGCGTCCACCGGGAACAATGGTACGGGCCGGTCGCACATTGGCGAACAACTCGAATTCCTTCCGCAGCCCCACATTGACCGAGCGAAATCCGGTGCCCACCGGTGTGGTCAGCGGGCCTTTCAGGGCCAGGGCGTTCTTGCGGATGCTCTCCACCGTGGCGTCTGGAAGCGGTGTGCCGGTGGCCTCCACCGCGGCCACGCCAGCCAGCTCTTCATCCCAATTGAAGCGGAGACCAGTGGCCTCCAGCACCTTCACCGTCTGGACCGTGATCTCTGGCCCAATGCCGTCGCCAGGGATCAGCGTGACGTCGTAGGTCATGGACTTCCAGACATCGGAAGGAAGGCGGCCATCGCTGCCTTGATGGCGTTATCAGGCGACGCGCCCCTCCCGTACGAGACACCGCGCCACAAGACTTTGCCGCTCCGGGCATCGGCTAGAACCATGGTCAGGTCGGCCCGGATCTGGCCGTTCGGCTCGGGTCCGAAACCGAGAGACGCGGGCACCAGCGCAAATCTGCCTCCGACCAACGCAACCAGCCCCCGCAGCGATGACCGGAGAGGATCGGGCACTTTCGTCATATGGGGCGAGCGAAGCACCGCCTGTCCCATCTGATCAGGATCCTCGACGAAGCCGGCGGACCGGCGGGCAACCTTCCGCACCTCGGGGGGAAGGACCCAGTGAACCTCGGGTCCCCGGCTCTCGAGGCCCTCACCTATGAGCGAGTCGGTGCGAAGCAGCGCCGGCCGGTGCTCCTTGTAGGGGGCGTAGCTGGGACTGGACTCGAGCTCGGGATCGGCGACGACGAGTGTGATGGGAAGAACCGCGATGCTCTGCCCCGTAAGGGAGCCAACGGGGAGAACGGGGACTGCCGGCAAGGGCTTCAGCTCGTCCTGGGCGTGGAGGCTGCAGGCCACGAGCGCCAGCAGCCCCGCGCAGAACGCGGACCAACAACCCCGTGAGGTGGGAAGCATCGCCAAAACCTAAATGGTCCTGGCTTTACTCCAAAGAGAGGCCGCCGTCCACCACGATCGTCTGTCCCGTAATGTGGCGGGCAGAGTCAGAGCAGAGAAAGGAAATGACGTGGGCGACATCGTCGGGCTCCGCGACCCGGCCGAGCACCGAGCTTTTCTGGGCTCGCTCGATTACCTCGGAGGGAAGCATCCCCATGCGCTCGGTGCGAATGAATCCGGGAGCAACCGCATTGACGTTGACGTTGGCCGGACCCAGCTCCACCGCAGCCGCGCGCGTGAGCCCTAGCAACGCTGCTTTGCTGGCGGCGTAGTTGGCTACGCCGAACCCGGGACGTTCGGCCTGATGGGCGCTTACGCTCACGATTTTCCCAAAGTGCTGGGCCCGGAAGATCGGCGCTACCGCCCTGATACAATTGAAGGCTCCGGTGACATTGGTCTCCAGCACCTCAGACCATGCTTCCTGGGAAAGACGCCACAGCGCGCCGTCGTTCGCAATGCCGGCGTTGTTGACCAGAAAGTGGACCCCGCCCAGCCGCTGCTTGGTCTCCTTCACGAACTCTTCCACCGCTGCCCGGTCGCGAACATCGCAGCGTTGGGCGTAGACCTGGATACCAGTGCCCCTGAGCGCAGTCTCGGTCAACAGGGCCTGCTCGCTCACATCGCGTCCAGGCATGCTGACAAAGCAGAATGCCACATGGCATCCCAGCCGGCCAAACTCCATGCAGATGTGCCGGCCGAGGCCGGTGGCTCCGCCGGTGACGATAACCACCTTGCCGCGCCAGCCCCTTACGATGGGCTGGGGACGAGGCTCCTCGACGGCGGCACCGGTTCCCTCCGGCGCCTCATACTCCCACGAGGGCCGGTGACCGAAGCCGAACGATGGCAATGGCATGGAGGTCGAAACTACTGCAAAAGCGTGAGCGGGACTAGGACGGGCGGAGCAGGGGCCCCTTCCCCGCCCGCACGCTTGCCCTTGTCCCGCTTAGGCTTTTATTGCTTCCCCATGCTGCTCAAAAAGCTCGGCTGGCTGGCGCTGGCGGTTGCCGGGGCGGTGGCGTGGGCCATGTTGGCGCTGCATCGGGGAGAGACCGTCAGCGCCGGCTGGCTGGTCCTGGCCGCCGTGGGTACCTACCTCCTGGCATACCGCTTCTACAGCCGCTTCCTGGCCACAAGGGTGTTCGGACTCAACGACCGGCGGGCCACTCCGGCCGAACGGCTGATGAACGGCCGCGACTTCGTGCCGACAACCCGCTGGGTGCTCTTCGGCCATCACTTTGCCGCCATTGCCGGGGCCGGACCGTTGGTGGGCCCGGTGCTGGCCGCTCAGTTCGGCTACCTGCCTGGCACCATCTGGATCGTGTTCGGCGTGGTGCTGGGCGGAGCCGTTCAGGACTTCGTCATCCTCTTCGGCTCCATGCGGCGAGACGGCAAGTCGCTGGGGCAGATGGCCAAGGAGGAGACCGGACCGATCACCGGGGTGCTCGCGATGGTGGCGGTGCTGGCCATCATGGTGATCCTGCTCGCGGTTCTGGCGCTGGTGGTGGTCAACGCGCTGAAGGACAGCCCGTGGGGAATCTTCACCATTCTGTGCACCATGCCGATCGCCATCCTGATGGGCTTCTGGATGAAGGTCTGGCGTCCCGGCCGGACTCTGGAAGCATCGATTGTGGGCGTGGTGCTGCTGCTGTTGGCGCTCGTCGGCGGACGCTATGTCGCAGGATCGCCCATCCTGGCTCCCTACTTCACTGCGTCCGGATTGACCATCGCCTATGGCATGATCGCCTATGGATTCATAGCCAGCGTGCTTCCCGTATGGATGCTGCTCTGCCCCCGGGACTATCTCTCGACCTTCATGAAGATCGGGACGATTCTCCTTCTGGCCGTAGGCATTCTCATCGCTCTGCCCCCGCTGAAACTTCCGGCTCTCACTCGATTCATCGACGGGACCGGCCCGGTCTTCGCTGGCAAGCTGTTTCCTTTCGCTTTCATCACCATCGCCTGCGGCGCGATCAGCGGTTTTCACGCCCTCGTCGCCTCGGGCACCACGCCGAAGATGCTCACCCGGGAGAGCGACGCCCGCCTGATCGGTTACGGCGGAATGCTGATGGAGTCGTTCGTGGCAGTCATGGCGTTGTGTGCCGCTGCCCTGCTGGACCCGGGAGTGTATTTCGCCATCAACGCCCCGCTCTCCACGCTGGGTGGCAGTCTGGAGTCAGCGGTTGGGGTCATTCGGAATTGGGGATTCACCGTTACGCCCGAGCAACTTCAGGGATTGGCTTCGGCCGTGGGCGAGAAGAGTCTCCTCGGCAGAACCGGCGGCGCCCCTTCGCTGGCGGTCGGCATGGCGCACATCTTCAGCTCCGCCTTCGGCAGCGGACTGATGGCACTCTGGTATCACTTCGCCATCATGTTCGAAGCGCTGTTTATCCTCACCACGGTCGATACCGGCACTCGGGTAGGCCGCTTCATGCTGCAGGAGCTGGCCGGACATGTCTGGCGTCCGCTGGGCAGAACCTCCTGGTATCCGAGCACCATGCTCGCCTCCGGCCTGGTGGTCGCCGGGTGGGGGTACTTTCTGGTCCAGGGAGTTCTCGACCCGCTCGGCGGTATCAATTCGCTCTGGCCGCTGTTCGGCATCAGTAATCAGCTGCTGGCGGCGGTGGCACTGTGCGTCGGGACCACACTGATCATCAAGAGCGGCAGAGCCCGCTATGCCTGGGTCACACTGCTCCCACTATTGGGAGTGCTGACCGTGACCCTGACCGCCGGGTGGCAGAAGATCTTTGCGGCCGACCCGCGATTGGGGTTTCTCTCCCACGCTGCGTCCGTCGCATCTCAGATCGCCGAAGGAGCAGTTGATGCCGCTCGCGGCGGACGCCTGATCTTCAACGACCGTCTGGATGCGGTGGTAACAACGATCTTCATGGTGGTCACGGTGTTGGTGGTTCTCGCCTCTGCCAGGGAATGGGTGTTGATCCTGACCCGGCGCAAGCCTGCTCGGGTAGAGGAGTCTCCCTTTGTGGAAACGGCGTATGCGGGGTAGGGGGAACGACGGAACGTGCGGAACGACGGAACGTCGCGCCCGACCGGAATCACGCCTGTTGGGTTTGCGGACTTCGCCTTGGGCCGGGTGCCTCACGTTTCCCACGTTCGGCACGTTCCTCACGTTCATCCGGCAGATCGCCGGCATGCCGGATTACCCGGCCCACCTGGAGCATCTGCGCCGTTGTCATCCCGGCCAGCCGGTGCCGACGCAACGGGAGTTCTACGACGACTTCACCCGGGCGCGCTACGGCGACGGACCCACTCGCTGTTGTTAGCTCCTAGCTGCCAGCCCCCAGCTTTTTCACCCAGTCGGTGAGCCATTGTCCCGTCCGTGAGATCACTGCGGAACTGTCGTCGGCCAGAAAATCATAGCCCCCGCGCACAAGACTGGAATCGGCATAGACCCCGCGACTTCGGGCTGCCGCTCGAGCGTCCAGCAAGGCTTGCAGACTTTCCTTCGTACCGATCCACAGCAATCCGTCTGATGCCCTGATGGCATAGCGCTTGGGAACTCGGAAGCTGTCCGGCGCGGCATATATCCGGGCCAGCAAGGGGATCAGCTGCGGGTCGGTGAAATACGACAGCAAGGTGAGATAGCGAACCCGGAACTCTTCGGTATCCGCGGCGCGAAACCGGGCGGCGACCGAATCGGCGGCGCCGGCTTTCAACCGTCCGAGGACCCAGGCGTCGCCATGGTCGTAATTCTTGCTAGGAATCCGTCGGAGAATGTCGGCCAGCACCGCCGAATCCCCCTGCACGGCCCGGCGGCGCTCCAGCACGATGGCCTGCAAAGACGGCAGCACGTCTTCGGCCTTGAGACCAGGATTTCCAGGAAAGGGAGGAAAGGGGGCGCCTTCCAGCCGTCGGCGCAATTGTCTGGCGCTGTCGGCATACGCACGATTCCGCAGCTCGGCCAGGCGAGTCAGCCCGATCAGCGCCGAGTTCCAGTCGCCGGTACCGGCCAGCGCGGAGCGCATCAAGCGCCAGAGCCGGGCAGGAGAGCGGGAGCGCTGAATAGCCGTGATGGAGTCGGCCTGGGGGGTTCCGGGCTTGAGCGCTTCGTGCAGCTCGGAATAGATGGCCCGGGTGGAATCTCCCACCCGAACCTGAACCTGCGCGGCGGCCGGCCGGGCGCGCGGTGCGCTCACTCCCGCCAATGCCAGTATGGCGAGAAGTGTTCTCCGGCTCACGATGTTCCTCGGAGGTTATCCCCCGCGTACCCAGTGCCGGCGGGCGACACCGCCAACCAGGCTACCACCGATGCCAGCATCCCCGCCGCTGAGGCCCATAGCGCCGCATGTCCCCCAGCCGATTGATAGAGCTCCCCGAACAGCAAGCCCGCTGGCAGGGCCGCGATCCCGGTGAGCGCATGGTAGGCGCCGAAACCCCGCCCCATCCGCAGCGGAGCCAGTCGGGCAATCATGCTGCGCTCGCCCGACTCGGTGAGGCCGGCTACCAGGCCTAGCACAAGGAACAGCGTCACTGCCGCCATCGCCCCGATGGTGAGGCCGAGGGCAAAGACAATCAGGGCAAAGAGAATTCCGCCTGCCGCCACCACCAGGCGCGCCCCCCTCCGATCGGACAGACGGCCGCCGGGATAGGAGCTGGCGCTCCGCACCACATGGAGGCCGGCCCAGATCAGCGGAACCAGCGCAACCGAGACGCCGCGGTCCTGCAGCCGGAGGATCAGGAGTGTCTCAGGCAGCCGAAAGAAGCTGAGTGCGGTCAGGGCGAGGAGAGGGGGCCAGAGGGAGTCGGGAGTCGAGAGTCGCGAGTCGGGAGTTGACTGTTTGGAGTCTGGGATCGAAGCGTTGGAGCGGGTAGACTCGTGACTCGTGACTCGTGTCTCGCGACTCGCACGCAACACCCCCGCCAACACCACAAACGCCACCAGGCCGGGCACCACGCTCCAGCCGATGACGCTTCGCACGTTGGCGCCCTGCCGCAGGAGCCACCAGGCGGCGAGCGAGCCCAGAACCGCGCCGAAGTGATCTGCTCCCCGGTGATAGCCGAAAGCTCGGCCCCGAAGCTCAGGGGGAGTGATCTCCGCGATCATTGCGTCGCGCGGCGGAGTCCTGAGGCCCTTGCCGATTCGGTCGATGACCCGAAAGCCCACCACCTGCCACGCTGCACTGGTGCTCGCGATCAGCGGTCGCACCAGAACTGCGCTCCCGTAGCCAGCAAGGATCAGGGGCCGTCTCCAGCCGGGCCGATCGGCCAGCCGGCCGCTGATCCACTTCAGCGCAGAAGCCGTCAACTCCGACGCACCATCGAGGAGTCCGAGCGTCACCGCACTCCCGCCCAGGGTCCGGGTGACGAAGGCGGGAAGGAGGGGGTATACCATCTCGCTGGCGAAATCGTTGAACAGCGAGACCAGGGAGAGCCCTTTGACTCCGGCGGGGACCCGAGACTTCTCCCCTCCCGGGGTGGCACGAGGCGCACCCATCTTGGTCTGGTTCGGCGGCATAGGCTGGGGAATGTAAGCCGGTACCGGGCGCTCCGGCTTCGTGACGCCTGACCTGCGGCGGATCAATCGGGCGGCT
>DASUVR010000080.1:0-5707 GCA_036378855.1 Gemmatimonadales bacterium
GCCGGCCTCCCACACCCGGAGGCCCGGTGCGGGTACTATCGATCGCGTGAGTGACCGCCGTGGTATCCGTGCGACCTTGATCCGGCGCAGCGCCGACTTCCTCATCCGATCGGTTGTGGCAGGCCGCCGACAGGGCCGCAGCCGCTACAAGAAAGAACAGTTTCCTCATACGACGCACGCTCCTACCTGGTTGAACGTTGGCAGATCGAGGCCGCTGGAACGCCACAATCTGGGAAGGGCGTATTCCACCTCACTAGGTCGTAGATCACATCGTGCGCTAGCAGCGTGCGGGACTTCCCGGCAAACAAAAGCGGCCCCAAGCACTGGGGCCGCGGTAAAGCAAGTGCGATTGGGACTACTGCTTCGTGCTGTCCGCGGGCGTGGACATGTTGCTGCTGTCCTGGCCCATGTCACCCATGCTCGAGCTGTCGCTCGGGGTGGCAGAGGAGCTGCTGGTGTCAGTAGGGGTAGCGCCCGTGGTGTCGCCAGTCGGCATAGCGGTGGTGTCTACGCTGGTGGATGCCGCGGTGCTGTCCTGCTGAACGAAGCTGGTGTCCGTTGCGCCCGGACGCTGACCCATAGTGCTGTCAGTGGGGACAGCAGTGGTGTCCGTTGCGGTGACGGCAGTGGTGTCGCCGCGATCCGGCGCCGCTCCCACCTCGTCCTCGGTCTTGTTGCCTGCGCACGCCAGAGACGCCGCGGCAGCTAGCATCAGAAGGTATTTCATGTGTGTGCTCCCTGGGCCAAGGGACCCTGCCCGCCTGAGGGTCTCAGCCGCTGTTGTCCGTGTGCCGCGGGCTAAACAGTAAGAGATCGCGGCGATTCCAGCCGCGTGGCGAGAATGTACTCCGACTTTTTCGATCCCGATAGGGCCTAAATCACACTGCAACGGGGGGAGCGACGGTCAATCAGGTCTGTAGCTCCGGCAGGTTTCGGAACCCCTCCAGCGCCCCGGGATTGGCCAGAGCGTCCACATTGGCAACGGCCCGGCCGTGGATGATGTCCCGGACCGCCAGCTCGGTGATCTTTCCGCTGATGGTCCTGGGGATGTCGGCCACCGCGATGATCTTGCGGGGGACATGGTGGGGGCTGGCATACTCCCGGATCCGGCCCTTGATCCGGGAAACCAGGTCCTCGGTCAGGCTCGCGCCCTCCCTCAGGCGAACGAAGAGTACGATCCGAACGTCGCCCTCCCACTCCTGCCCAACTACAAGACTTTCAACGACTTCAGGCAGTTGCTCCACCTGGCGGTAGATCTCGGCCGTGCCGATGCGTACCCCGCCCGGGTTCAAGGTTGCGTCGCTTCGGCCCAGAATGACCAGACCATCGTGCCGGGTGAGCTTGGCCCAGTCTCCGTGGCGCCAGACTCCCGGATATTGGCCGAAGTATGCCGTGTGATATTTGGCCCCCTCAGGATCGTTCCAGAATCCCACCGGCATGCTGGGGAACGGGCGAGTGCAAACCAATTCACCTTCGGCTTCCTGCACCGGTCGGCCATCGGGATCGAAGACCTTCACGCTCATACCCAGTCCCCTGGTCTGGAGCTCTCCCCGCCATACCGGCCCAATCGGGTTTCCCAAAGCGAAACAGGAGATGATGTCCGTACCACCGCTGATGCTGGCCAGGTGCAGGTCGGATTTGATGCTGCCGTAGACATAGTCGTAGCTGTGCGCCGCGAGCGGGCTGCCGGTGGACAGAACCGCTCGAAGCGCACTGAGGTCGTGCGTCCGCCTCGGCTCCAGCCCTTCCTTCTCGATCATGGCGAGGTACTTCGCACTGGTCCCGAACACGGTGATCTTCTCCCGCTCGGCCATATCCCACAGGATCGGAGGGGGACAGAGCGGCGCGCCATCGTAGAGTACCACCGTGGCGCCTACCGCCAGGCTGGAGACCAGCCAGTTCCACATCATCCAGCCGCAGGTGGTGAAGTAGAAGATCCGGTCGCCGCGGCGCAGATCGGTGTGGAGCACCAATTCCTTCACGTGCTGCAGGAGCGTCCCTCCGGCTCCATGGATCATGCACTTGGGCAGGCCAGTGGTACCGGAGGAGTACATGATGTAGAGCGGGTGGTCGAAATCGAAGCGGCGGAACGGTGGAACGGCGGAACGGCGCGAGGTCCACTGCTGCCACGTCATCGCGTCGGCAATTCCATCGAGCATCGGCCGCTCGCGAAGGTAGGGAACAACCACGACCCGTCGAATCTCAGGAATCCGCGCTCGCACCTCGCGCACTCGGGGGAGCGAGTCGATCTCCTTGCCGGCAAAGCGATAGCCGTCGGCGCAGAACAAGACCTTGGGCTGGATCTGGCCGAAGCGATCGAGTACCCCGTTGGCGCCGAAATCAGGCGAACAGGATGACCAGATGGCGCCAAGGCTGGCTGCTCCGAGCATGGCGATCACGGTCTCGGGCAGATTGGGCATGAAGCCCGCAACCCGGTCTCCGGCGGCGATTCCTTCGGCGGCCAGGGCCGCAGCCACCGAGCCCACCTGCTGGTTCAGCTCGCGATAACTGATCTCGCGCTGGCGGCCCTGCTCGTTCCAGAACACCAGGGCCGCTCGATCGTCGTCATAGCGCAGCAGGTTTTCCGCGAAGTTGAGCCGCGCGCCGGGAAACCACCTCGGGCCCAGCTCCGGATCTGGAGGTGCCATCCGGTCCAGCCCAACGACCACTGAGTCCCAGGGATCGCGCCCAGGCCGCTCTTCGGCGATGACGCCGCAGAAGCGCCAGACCTCGGGCCAGAATGTGTCGGGCCGCTCGACCGACCAGCGGTAGAGAGAGCGAAAATCTGTCACGCTCTCTGCTCCAGACGGCCTGGTCTCTTTTACGTATCGAATGAACTCGGTGAGATTGGCGCGCGCGACGCGGTTGGGATGGGGAGTCCAGAGCGGGTCTTCAGCCATGCTGGCACTCAATCTCGAACCACAGCCAGGCACCTCATCCCGAGCGGAGCGAGGGCTCTAACCGACCTGGTTTAGGAAGCTTCACTGAGTTCGGAGCTGGTCGGGCCCGGTCCCTCGCTCCGCTCGGGATGAGGTGTCCAGCGCACCGGCCTTATCATGACGTCGGCGGATTGAACTGCGCATGCTGCGCATCGAGCCACGACTTGTGGTACTCCGGGTCTTCGATGGAGAGAGCGGGCTTGGCCACCTTGAGCGGACGGAAAGTGTCCATCATGACCGCCAGCTCCTCGGTGTATTTGGCGCCGATGCTCGCCTCCGCCCGTCCGGGGTGGGGGCCATGAGGAATTCCGTCGGGGTGATGGGTGATGCTGCCGAACTCGATGCCCTTCCGGCTCATGAACTCGCTCGAGGCATAGTAGAGCACTTCATCGGAGTCGACGTTGCTGTGGTTGTACGGAGCCGGCACTGCCTCGGGATGGAAATCATAGGGGCGAGGACAGAAGCTGCAGACCACGAATCCGTCACCCTGGAATGTCTGGTGGACCGGCGGCGGCTGGTGCACCCGGCCCACGATCGGCTCGAAGTCCATGATGTTGAAGGCCCAGGGATAGAAGTACCCGTCCCAGCCCACCACGTCGAACGGATGGTGATCGAGGATGATCTCATTCAGGCCGTCGTATTGCTTGACCAGCACCCGGAAATCGCCTTTTTCATCGTGAGTGCGGAGCTGGGTGGGCCGGCGGATGTCGCGCTCGCTGTAGGGCGCTCCCTCGATCAGCTGGCCGAACTCGTTGCGGTAACGCTTGGGCCAGCGCACGTGGCCCCGGCTCTCCATGACCAGCAGCTTGGTCTGTTCGCCGCTCAGGTCCAGCCGATAGCGGTGCATGATGCCGCGATGGATGACGAGGTAGTCGCCTTCATGATAGGGCAGGTCGCCGTACATCGTCTCCAGCGTGCCGGTTCCCTTGCTCACGTACACTAGCTCGTCGGCCTGCGCGTTCCGATAGAAATGGGCGTCGTTTTCATCCGGCTCGACGTAAAGCATCGCGACTTCGTTGTTGAACAGCAGCGGTACCCGATCCAGTGTGGGGCTGCCCCCCTTCTTCACCTTGGAGGTGCGAAAATGCCGGTGGCGGAGGGTGTTGTCGGGATCGGCCTCATATTTCTGCTCGCGGAGCCGTTTGGCCGATTTCACGGTAGTGGGCGGATAGGTGTGATACAGGAGCGACGACGTCCCGGTGAAGCCCTCGTGCCCCATCAGCTCCTCGGCGTAGATCCCGCCGTCCGGCTTGCGGAACGCGATGTGCCGCTTCCGGGGTATTTGACCCATCGTGTGGTAAATAGGCATGTGCACCGCCTCAGTTATGTCAGAATCACCACAAAGGCACAAAGAACACTAAGGATCACTTTCCTTTGTTTCTCCGGGCATGGACCATACGAGCACCACCCAAAAATTTTTTCGTGGGTTGCGACCGCACTCTACGGGAGATTTACTAACCAGAGATCCTCTGTGTCCTTTGTGCCTTTGTGGTAAAAAATTCGGTTAGAGGTTTCCGCGCAGCGCCTGCTCCCGCTCGATCGCCTCGAATAACGCTTTAAAGTTTCCCTTGCCGAAGCTCTTGGCGCCCTTGCGCTGGATGATCTCATAGAAGAGCGTGGGACGGTCCTGCACCGGCTTGCTGAAGATCTGCAGCAGGTAGCCCTCGTCGTCCCGGTCGACCAGAATACCCAGCTCCTGGAGCGGCGCCAGCTCTTCATCGATCTTGCCCACTCGATCCAGGACCGTCTCATAGTAGGTCTTCGGCACCTGGAGAAATTCGACGCCGCGATCCCGCAGCGATGAGACCGTCTCCACGATGTTGTTGGTGGCTATGGCCAGGTGCTGGACCCCGGGGCCACGGTAGAACTCCAGGTATTCGTCGATCTGCGACTTCTTGCGCCCCTGCGCCGGCTCATTGATGGGGAACTTGATTCGATCGTTGCCGCTGGCCACCACCTTCGACATGAGCGACGAGTACTCGGTCGAGATGTCCTTGTCATCGAACGAGATCAGGTTCCGAAAACCCATGACATCCTGGTAGAACTTGACCCACTTGTTCATCGCGCCCAGCTCGACATTCCCGACGCAGTGGTCCACGTACTGGAGGCCTACCGGGGCCGGGTTGTAGCGCGAGGTGACCGGCTGGAATCCGGGGAGGAAGTTTCCCCGGTAGTTCCGCCGCTCCACCAGGCTGTGGATGGTGTCGCCATAGGTATGGATTGCCGCGATGACCACCTCTCCCTGATCGTCCCGCAACACCGTCGGCTGCTGGGCCGGACGGGCGCCCCGCTCCACCGCCACCTCGAAGGCCTCGCGGGCGTTGTCGACCCAGAGCGCGATATCCCGGACCCCGTCGCCGTGGAGCGCGATATGCGCCGCTGCCGGATGATCAGGCGTGATGGGAGAGGTGAGAACCAGCCGGACTTTGTTCTGCTGCAGCAGGTAGCTGGCCCGGTCGCGGGTGCCGGTTTCCGGACCCCGATAGCCGCTCAGCTGAAACCCGAAGGCGGTTCGATAATAGTGGCTGGCCTGCTTGGCGTTGCCGACATAGAACTCGACGAAGTCGGTTCCGTTGATCGGAAAAGTGTCGGTTGCGACCGCCGCGGCTGGAGCGGTTCCAGTCTGCATGCTGCCCCCTAAGCTGGCGTTACTACCCGAGATGAGAGGCTGAGCCAGACCGACCAACTCACGCCTAAATGGAATATAAGCATGTAGTTACTCCCGACCACGTGCTGCCGGCACTCCCTCTATCTGCCGGCAAACCAGC
>DASUVR010000081.1:0-11241 GCA_036378855.1 Gemmatimonadales bacterium
TTCTCGACCTGGCGGAGCGCTGGCTGCTTCGGATCCTGCGCACCATGCGGCAGGAGATCCGAGCGGGCATGCCGTTCGTTGTTCTGGAACCGAGCTGTTGTGCCGTGTTCCGGGATGAGCTGACCAACCTCTTCCCCAACAATGAAGACGCCCGCCGGCTCAAGGCCCAGACCTTCCTGCTCAGCGAGTTCCTGCAGCAGCACGCGCCCGACTTTCAGATTCCCCATCTCGGCAAGAAGGCGCTGGTCCACGGCCATTGCCATCACAAGGCGATCATGGGCCTCACCGACGAAGAGAAGCTGCTCGAGCGGCTCGGCCTTACCGTGGAGGTTCCCGAGTCAGGCTGCTGCGGAATGGCTGGAGCCTTTGGCTTCGAGCGGGGCGAGCATTACGACGTCTCGATTGCCTGTGGTGAGCGGGTGTTGCTGCCGGCGGTACGAGCGGCCGACGACGATGCCCTCATCATCGCCAACGGGTTCAGTTGCCGGGAGCAAATTTCCCAGACCACCGACCGGGAGGCACTGCATTTGGCGCAGGTATTGAGGATGGCCTTACAGCAGGACGACTCGACGAGCATCGCCGGCCGGCCCGAGTCAGGGCTGATTCGAGCTCGCCGACAGGAGCTTCGAGGGGCGAACCGCCGTGCAATGCTGGTACTGGCGGGAGGTGCGGCCACAGCGATGACCTATCGTGTCTGGCGGAGGAATCACGGACACTGACGCATGGCGGCGCTCTTTTCACCTCACAGCAATGTCGTCGCCCGCCGAGTGGTGGTGCTGGCGGTGCTGGCGGTCGTGGGGATTCCCCTCTTGCTGATGTGGTGGGTGCGGACGCCCTACGTGACCGGGCAGGGACACACCGTGGCGCAGCCGATCCCGCTGTTCAGTCATCAGATCCACGTCACCGGACTGCAGATCGATTGCCGCTACTGCCACTACGCCGTGGAGCGAGCCGCGACGGCTGGAATGCCGTCCTCGGAGACCTGCATTCCATGTCACAGCCAGGTGTGGCGCACCGGGCCGTTCTTCGCCCCCGTCCGGGCCAGCCTCACCAGCAAAGCGCCAATTCCCTGGCAGCGCATCAACCGCCTGCCTGATTACGTCTTTTTCAATCATGCAATTCATGTGAACAAAGGCGTTGGCTGCGAGACCTGCCATGGCCGGGTGGACCAGATGGCGCAGATCCGCCAGGCGGTGCCGCTCACCATGAGCTGGTGCCTCGATTGTCATAATCAGCCAGAGCGCTACCTCCGGCCGGTCGATCAGGTCACGGTGATGGGTTGGCACCCGAGCCAGGGCTCCCAGCTTTCTCAGGGACGCGAGCTCAAGCGGCGCTACCACGTACGTGAGCTGACCACCTGCACCGCGTGCCACCGCTGACCATGACGCATTGGCGAAGCCTCGAGGAGCTGGCCGGCAGCGCGGAGTTCCGCGAAGCATTGGCTCACGAATTTCCCCCGGGGGCTGACGAGCCTGCCTCCGGCATGAGCCGGCGGAGCTTCGTTCAGTTGTTGGGTGCCAGCATCGCGCTATCCGGGCTCGGCGGCTGCCTGGAGCGTCCGCGAGAGCGGATCCTCCCGTACGTGTCGAATCCCCCCGAGCTGACACCGGGGCTGGCCCAGTATTACGCGACTTCGATGGTGCTCGGCGGGTACGCCACCGGACTCCTGGTCGAGAGTCACGCCGGCCGGCCAACCAAGGTCGAGGGCAATCCCGATCATCCAGCGAGCCTGGGCGCCGCCGGCGTGTTCGAGCAGGCCAGCGTGCTCCAACTCTACGATCCCCATCGCGCCCGGCGTCCCCGCCGCGCCTCGAAGGAGCTGTCCTGGCCGGAGTTCACCAGCGCAGTTTCGCCGGCAAAGCTTCGGCGCTATGTCGGAGACCGAGGGGCGGGGCTCCACTTCCTGCTCGAGCCTACATCATCACCCTTTGTGGGAGACCTGCTGGTCCGGCTGCGTGCGCTGTATCCGGCTGTCGGCATCCATTTCTATGGTCCACTGACCAGCCCGATGCTTACCGCAGCCGGTACCATGGCGTTCGGACGCGCTCTGCAGCCGGTCTACGACTTCCGCAGCGCGGACGTGGTGCTTGCGCTCGATGCGGACTTCCTCGCCTCCATGCCGTTCCACCTCCGGTACGCTCATGACTTCGCCGAGCGGCGGAGAATCACTGGACCGTCGGATCCGATGAACCGTCTGTACGCAGCGGAGCCCGTTTTTTCACCAACCGGATCGCTCGCAGATCATCGTCTTCGAACGACCGGAACGTCGATTTCGGAAGTGGCCTGGTTGGTACTGGCCGAGCTGGTGCAGAATCACGGCTTGAGTCCAGAGGGGATGCCCGCGGGGATGCGTTCCCTACTGGGCACGGTAGAGACCGACGATGGGCGGCTGCGGTGGTCGCGCGCGGTGGCCGCGGATCTGGCCGCCCATCGGGGCCGAAGCGTGGTTATAGCAGGTGAGCGACAGCCGGTGGAGGTGCAGGTGATAGCCCACCTGCTCAACTCGGCGCTGGGGAACTGGGGCAAAACGGTCCGCTATATCGATAGTCCCTTCGCAGCACCGGGTAACGACGGCGGTGGCCTGGGCCCGTTGATGGATGCCTCGGCGGCGGGTCAGGTGACCACTCTGGCGGTGCTGGAAGGAAATCCCTGCTACAACGCCCCGGCCGATCTCGATTTCTCCAGCCGGTTCTCGAAACTGTACCTGACGCTCTATCTCGGCCTATACGAGAACGAGACGGCGGCCGAGGCGAAGATGTTCATCCCGGCGCTGCACTACCTGGAGTCCTGGGGCGACGCCCGCGCCTACGATGGCACCGCGTCACTGGTGCAGCCGCTCATCTCCCCTCTCTACGGCGGGCGCACACCGGCAGATGTTCTCCTCGCCTTCCTCGGTGAACCCGATGCCCAGGTGCACCAGCAGCTCCGCCAGTTCTGGCAGCAGCGGGTGGCTTCGGCTGATTTCGAGCACTTCTGGGACACGGCGCTTCAACGTGGGGTACTTCCCGACACCTCGGCCCCGAGCGTCACACCCACGCTCAAGTGGAATGGTCTCGATCAGCTGCTGACTCGTAGCCCGGCCGGGCGCCCGCCGGCAAATGAGCCCGCGGTCGAGCTGGTTTTCCTTCCTGATCCCAAGGTGTACGACGGAACCTTCGCGGGTAGCCCGTGGCTGCAGGAGCTGCCCCATCCTATCACCAAGCTCACCTGGGACAACGCGGCGATGCTGAGCCCGGGCACAGCCGCAAGAATTGGAGTCGGATCCGGTGACATGCTCCTGCTGGAAGCCGATCGCCGAACTCTGCGGGTCCCCGCCCTGATCGTGCCTGGGCACGCCGATGACTCGATCGCACTCAACCTGGGCTACGGCAGGTGGGCCGACGGTGAGCCGGTAGCCCGAGGAGTTGGCTTCAACGCGTACCGGCTCCTGCCCTCGATGAGGTACATCCTGCCCGCCGTGAGCGCCACGCAAGCACTCCACTCCGGAATTCCGCGGCGTCACGATCTCGCTGTCACTCAGACTCACTGGGCAATGGAAGGCCGGCCGCTCGTATTACAGGCAGCCCTGGAGGACTACCGCCACCATCCCGACTTCACCCGGGGCGATAAGGGGCGTACGCTGTCGCTCTATGAGCCGCACAAGTACACCGGTAACCAGTGGGCGATGGTGATCGACCAGAGCCTTTGTACCGGCTGTGGGGGATGCGTCGTGGCCTGCCAGGCCGAGAACAACATACCCGTGGTAGGGAAGGAAGGTGTGCTCAACAGCAGGGAGATGCACTGGCTTCGCATCGATCGCTACTTCAGCGGACCGGCTGACGATCCGGAGGTCGTTGCCCAGCCGATGCTGTGTCAGCACTGCGAGAAGGCTCCTTGTGAGTACGTCTGTCCGGTGAGCGCCACCAAGCACAGTCCCGACGGGCTCAACGAGATGGTGTACAACCGCTGTGTCGGGACCCGCTTCTGTTCCAACAACTGTCCCTACAAGGTCCGCCGGTTCAACTGGTTCGATTACAACGCAGAGGTCTCCGAGACCGAAGCGATGGCCAAGAATCCTGACGTCACCGTGCGGGCGCGCGGCGTGATGGAAAAGTGCAGCTTCTGCGTTCAGCGCATTCGAGCGTCCGAGATCGAGGCTCAGATCGCTGGCCATCCTGTCCGGGATGGACAGTTCACCACTGCATGTGCCCAGGCCTGTCCCACCAAGGCAATCATCTTCGGCTCGTTTGCCGATCCCGACTCGGCCGTTGCCCATGCCGCTGCCGAGCCCAGGGCATACGCAGTCCTCCACGAGCTCGGCACCGAGCCGAGGGTGCGCTACCTCGCTCGGATCACCAATCCCAATCAGGCGCTTGAGGACCAGCATGGTGTCTAGCCTGGCAACCTCGCCGCCGCTGATGGCGGCTCAACCAGAGATCCCCCTGCTGGAGGGACGCCCGAGCGACGCCGAGCTGACCGATCGCCTGCTGACGCCGTTGTGGACGACTGCCCGAGGCTGGTGGCTCCTGTTCGGCGTGACCGCTCTGGGTACGCTCTGGCTGATGGTGACCGTGACATACACCGTCATCACCGGCATCGGTGTCTGGGGGAACAACATCCCGGTCGCCTGGGCCTACGCCATCATCAACTTCGTCTGGTGGATCGGGATCGGACATGCAGGCACGTTCATTTCCGCGTTCCTGCTGCTGCTGAATCAGCGCTGGCGCGCGTCGGTCAACCGAATCGCGGAGGCGATGACGCTGTTCGCGCTGATCAATGCGGCGCTGTTTCCCCTGCTCCACCTCGGCCGGCCCTGGTTCTTTTACTGGCTGCTGCCGTATCCCACCCGGATGAGTGTCTGGCCCCAGTTCAAGAGCGCGCTCCCCTGGGATGTGGCCGCAGTCGCCACCTACTTCACCGTATCGCTGCTGTTC
This sequence comes from Gemmatimonadales bacterium, assembly GCA_036378855.1. Lineage (GTDB taxonomy): Bacteria > Gemmatimonadota > Gemmatimonadetes > Gemmatimonadales > GWC2-71-9 > CAVVWJ01. The sequence continues at coordinate 4,914 of DASUVR010000081.1, forward strand.
TGGTACCTGGGGCTTGTTCCTGATCTCGCCACAGCCCGGGACCAGGCACCGACGGTCCGGCGCCGGAGAGTTTACGGTGTCTTTGCGCTGGGTTGGCGCGGGTCCGCCCGGCAGTGGTACCACTACCGGACCGCTTACTTGCTGCTCGCTGGGCTGGCAACGCCGCTGGTCATCTCGGTGCACAGCGTGGTCAGTCTCGACTTTTCCATCAGTCAGCTGCCCGGATGGCACTCGACCATTTTCCCGCCCTACTTCGTGGTCGGGGCCATCTACTCCGGCTTTGCCATGGTGCTGCTCCTGCTCCTTCCGGTCCGCCGGGTGTTCCGGCTGGAAGACATCATCACCAGGCGGCACCTCGACAACATGGCGAAGCTGCTGCTGGCGACCGGCCTGATGCTGGTCTACAGCTACATTGTGGAGCTCTTCATCGCGTGGTACAGCGGTGACATGTACGAGCGCTACACCTACCTGGTTGCCCGGCCCTTCGGACCTTACAGCCTGATCTTCTGGGCCATGATCGCGGCGAATGTGCTGACGCCGCAGCTCTTCTGGTTCCGGCGGCTACGCACCAGCGCGTCCGTCTTGTTCGGGGCCTCCCTCGTAATTCTGGCGGGGATGTGGACCGAGCGGTTCATCATCATTGTGACCTCGCTCAACCGCGATTTCCTCCCATCGAGCTGGCACTTCTACTCGCCGACCTGGGTGGACTGGTCGATTCTGTTGGGCACCGTAAGCCTCTTCGGCCTGCTGTTTCTGCTCTTCATCCGGTTCCTGCCGTTCGTGGCGCTGCACGAGATGAAGCAGCTGCGTTATGGCCTGGTCCAAGGGGAGTCCTCCCGGGGGGTCGCGGCGGTATGACGAAGGGACTCCTCGCCGAGTTTGCCACTGCAACCGACATGATCAGCGCGGTGTCGCGCCTGCGGGAACAGGGTTACCGCGATCTGGAGACATACTCGCCATTTTCGGTTCCCGGGATCGATCGCCCGCTCCAGCTCGGGAGTTCGCTGATCCCTGCCATCGTATTTGCCGCCGGTCTCATCGGTGCGCTTCTGGGGTATGGCATTCAGTGGTACGCAAACGTCCGGCATTACCCCCAGAACATCGGGGGTCGGCCGGTGCACGCTCTTCCCGCATTCATCCCGGTGACCTTCGAGCTGGCGATCCTGGGCGCTGGCCTCGCCGCCTTCGTTGGTCTCTTGATCGTTCTGCGCCTGCCGCAGCCCTGGCATCCGGTGTTCGAGGTAGAGGGATTCGAGCGTGCTTCAATCGACCGGTTCTGGGTTGCCATCAGCGCCGAGGACCCCCGGTTCGGTGCCGGCCGGAGTGCCCGCGCGCTCGAGGAGTTGACGCCTCTCAGGGTCATACCCGTGGGGGCTCTGGAATGATCTCCCTTCGACGCGCGACTCCCATCATCAGCGCGGTATGGTTCCTGGCAGCCTGCCGCCTGAGTCAGAGCGCCACCGATCGGGCGCTCGAGCGGATGAGCGAACAGCCGCGGTACGACGTCTACGAAGCGAGCCGATTCTTCAGGGACAGCATGGCCATGCGCCTGCCACCTGCGGGAACCATTTCCCGTGACGCCGTTCTCGAACAGCCCAAAGCAACTGGACACAGCGCCGCGGGCGGGTACCTCGACTCAGTGCCGGTACCGGTGTCGCCGGAACTTCTGCAACAGGGCCGCTCCCGGTTCGAGATCTTCTGCGCCGTTTGCCATGGGGCCGGTGGCTATGGCGGTAGTGTGGTCGCCGCCAATCTCACGGAACGGCGTCCGCCATCGCTCCGCTCCCCGACGGTAAGCGCACTACCTCCGGGTTTCTTCTTCGAGGTGATCAGCCGCGGGCTGGGCCGGATGCCGTCCTACGCGGCACAGCTTCCCATTGACCAGCGCTGGGCGGTTGTGGCGTACCTCCGGCAGCTGCAATCGCGTCCCGTGGCGGGCCCGGGCGAGCAGGAGGATTCCCTCCGTGGGGCCGAGCTCCGCACGCTCGATTCGGTACGGCAACGCACCCCGAAGGATTCGGCTCCATGAGGACCACACTCGTCACCAGAGGTGCTCTGGCGGCAGGCGCCATGGGACTCGCCCTCTGTGTGCTGGGAGCGTTGATCGATCCCTCCCAGACATACGCTTCGTATTTGACTGCATATGCCGCCGGACTCAGTGTGGTGGTCGGCGCGCTGATGCTGGTGATGATCGCGCAGGTAAGTGGTGGCCGCTGGTTCGCTCCCTTCCGTCCCATTGCTCTCAGGGTCACGGCGACGCTGCCGCTCTTTGCTCTACTCTTTTTCCTCCTGTTACCTGGCCTCCACGCGCTCTACCCCTGGGTCCCTCCGCTCGACCACCTAAGTCCCGAGCTGCAACAGGCAATCCGCCAGAAGCAGAGCTACCTGAACGTGGCAGGGTTTGTGGCGCGGGCGGTGATTTACTTCGCGGTCTGGATTGGGTTCAGCCGGCTGATACGCCGGGCACCTGGAGCGGCAAGTGCCGCCGGGCTGCCGCTGGTGGGGCTCACACTCACCTTTGCCGCGTTCGACTGGCTGATGTCGCTCACGCCGGATTGGTTCTCCACGATTTACGGGCTCTACTACTTCACCGGCGGCTTCCTTGGCGCTCTGGCCCTTATGGCCCTGCTCGCCTACGCCGGGGATCGGCTGGGATTGTCTGTTCCTGTCGGGGCGGAGAGATATCACTCGCTGGGCAAGCTGCTGCTCACCTTCGTTCTGTTCTGGGCGTACGTCGCATTCGCTCAGCTGTTGATCATCTGGATCGCCGATCTCCCGAACGAAGTGGGGTGGTACGTCCCCCGGCTTCAGGGAAGCTGGGGCATCCTCGGTCTCGTGCTGCTGGGCGGCCAGTTTCTGATTCCGTTCCTTCTCCTGCTGTTCCGGCGAATCACCACCAGCCCAAAAAGGCTCGCATTCATCGGAGGGTGGCTGCTCCTGATGCACTACCTCGACCTGTATTGGCTGGTTCTCCCAGTTCGCCATCCTGGCGGTGTGTCTCTCCACTGGCAGGATGTTGCGGGAATCCTGCTGGTAGGCGGTCTCGCGGTTGCCTTTGCCAGTCGAATCAGGTCCGAACAGCTCGTCTTGCAGGAGGCCGGAGCAGAATCCAGGGAATCGTATGCAGTCTGAGACTGAGAGAATCTCCCGGATTGTCGCGGCGCTGGAACAAAGCGGACTCGATGGCGTGGTGTGCTCGCTCCCGACCAATGTCCTGCTGTTGAGTGGCTATTGGCCGGTGGTGGGAACCGCCATGTCAGTTGCGAACCGGCAGGGGCAGATCGCGTCGGTGGTGCCAGTCGACGAGCTGCCACTGGCGGAACGCGGCTGGGCGGGAGAGATCCACGTCTTCGAACCGGGATCGCTCCACAGCATGCGGCGGGCGATTGACGCCGCCCGCCCGCCGCTGGCCGATGCGCTGAGCGGACTCGGCCTCACCCAAGGCAGGATCGGAATCGAGTCGGGTCCCGGGTTCGAGCCGGCCAGCTACGCTGCGATGCACTTCTACGGGATCTCTCTCCGAGACCTGCTCTGGGACCTGGCGCCGTTGGCCACGACAGTACCTGCAGACAGCCTGCTCGCCGAGCTGCGTTCGTGTCCCACGGAGGTCGAGCTCGGGCGCATCCGCCTGGCGTGCGCCATCGCGGGGCGCGCCTATCAGACAGGGGCTCAGCTGATAGCGGCTGGACAATCCGAGGAAGGAATCGCCGCGGGTTTTCGCCGTCCGCTCCACGATCTGGACGAGAGCGACGCGGTGGCCCGAGCCGATGGTTACGCCTTCTGCATGTCCGGTCCCAACTCGGCCCAGGCCCATGGCTCCTATGCCCGCTCCCGGAGCAGGCGGGTCGAAGCCGGAGACTTCCTGCTGGTGCACTGTAACTCCTGCGCCGATGGATACTGGACCGACATCACCCGGACCTACTGCCTGGGCGAGCCGAGCGACACACAGCTTCGGATGTATCAGGCGGTCTTGGCGGCCCGGGACGCCGCGTTCGGCGCCATTGCTCCCGGCGTGCTCGCATCGGAAGTGGATCGAGCCGCGCGCAGTGAGATCGACCGCTGGGGCTTTGGCGCAGAGTTCAAGCATCCCACGGGTCACGGCGTCGGCTTCGCGGCCATCGACCACAACGCTATCCCAAGACTGCACCCCAGATCGGCCGACCGGCTGGACCGGGGGATGGTTTTCAACGTGGAGCCCGGCATCTATCTCGAGCGAGTCGGCGGGTTGCGGCACTGCGACATGGTCGCCGTAACGGATCAGGGTATGGAGCTGCTGACTCCCTTTCACAGCACACTCGCGGATTTGACGCTCGACCCATCGCTCCTGCAGGCACCTTCGGGGGCGGCGCATGAGTGAAGTGCCGCCGGGCTGGAGCTACAACCCGTCATCCTGGTCCGAGCGGCTGCCGCTCATCGCGCTTGCGTTGGCCGGCACTGTCATCGCCGGCTACCTGGCGCTCTATCAAAGTGGAGTGACCGACTCTGTGTGGGACCCCTTCTTCGGCCGCGGGAGCCAAGTCATCCTGCACTCGAGCGTCTCTCGTATCCTTCCGATTCCCGATGCGGCGCTCGGCGCCATCGGCTATGTGCTCGACGCGGTGAGCGGTACGGTCGGTGGCCGGGAGCGCTGGCGCACCATGCCCTGGATCGTCATCGTTTTCGGCATTGCGGTGGGGCCGCTCGGATTAGTGAGCATACTGCTCGTCATTCTCCAGCCGGTGCTCTTCCACGCCTGGTGTACCCTGTGCCTTAGCTCCGCCGTTATTTCCATCGCCATGATTGGTCCCGCCATGGACGAGCTGCTCGCCAGCCTGCAGTACCTGCGGCGGGAGCATGACCGGGGCCAAGCGCTGTGGCCGGCGTTCTGGGGCGCGCATTCGGCCACCGCGGAGAGTGTCTGAATGGCGGCACTGCTGCTGGGCATCGCTCTCGGCCTCTGGCTGACGGCAAGTCCGGCAGTGCTGGATTACGCCGGAATCGCCCGGGTCGGCGCCTTGGTGGCCGGCCCCATCGCGGCCAGTGTGAGCTGGATTGGGCTCTCGGAGGTCACCCGGCCAGTGCGCCGGTTCAACGCAGGAGTAGGCGTGTGGCTGCTGGTGACAGCATTCCTGTTCCGGCAGCCACGATCTGCAGCGATCAACAGCGTTGTAGTGGGTCTTCTGCTCTGTGCCATGGCCTTCTGGCCAGCTCCAGTAAAGGGGCGATACGGCGGCGGGTGGAAGGCCCTGGTCGGTCGCCATGTCTGAGTTCATGTTCGCCACCGGGATCGAGAACAGCTATCCCACAATCGTGCTGCCCGATGGGACCAGGAACCGGGTGGATGAGATGGCCAAGACCGGACACTACCAGCGCTGGCGGGAGGATTTTCAGCTGGTGAAGGAGATGGGGATCCAGCATCTGCGTTACGGGCCGCCCTACTACCGGTCCCACCTCGGGCCCGGCCGCTACGACTGGAGCTTTGCCGACGAGACCTTCACTGCCCTCAAGGACATGGGCATCACACCGATCGCCGATCTCTGTCACTTCGGAGTGCCGGATTGGGTCGGCAATTTCCAGAATCCCGACTGGCCCGGCTATTTCGCCGAGTACGCCCGAGCCTTTGCCACCCGATTCCCCTGGGTCAAGCTGTACACCCCGGTCAACGAGATCTTCGTGGCGGCCACATTCTCCGCTCAGTTCGGTTGGTGGAACGAGCGACTGGCCAGCGACCGGGCGTTCGTGACCGCGATCAAGCATTTGTGCCAGGCCAACGTGCTCGCGATGAAGGCCATCATCGATTGCCGCCCGGACGTGACCTTCATTCAGAGCGAGGCCTCCCAGTACTACCACGCCGAAGACCCGGCCTGCGAGCCACAGGCCGACTTCCTCAACCAGAAGCGATTCCTCTCCCTCGATCTCACCTACGGCTATCCCATCTCGGTCACCATCTACGAGTACCTGCTCGACAACGGAATGTCGCGGGAGGAGTATCACTGGTTCGGCAAGCATCAGGTGAAGGCGCACTGCGTCATGGGGACGGACTACTACATCACCAATGAGCATCTGGTGCACGCCGACGGCACCACGTCGGACGCGGGCGATCTCTTCGGCTACTACGTGCTCACCCGGCAGTACTTCAGCCGCTACCGTCTGCCGGTCATGCACACCGAGACCAACTACCGTGCACCGGACGCGGTCCCCTGGCTTCGGAAGCAGTGGACCAACGCGGTCGAGCTGAAGCAGGAGGGAGTGCCGATCGTGGGGTTCACCTGGTACAGCCTGACCGACCAGGTCGACTGGTGCACGGCGCTGCGCGAAGACGCGGGCCGCGTCAATTCATTGGGGCTCT
>DASUVR010000082.1:0-2190 GCA_036378855.1 Gemmatimonadales bacterium
TGTACCATCCGCAGTCTGAAGTGAAGCTGTCAACCAGCGTTCGATGTAAAGCTCAACCCACTTGCATCTGTTGTGCTTCCTGACTGCTCGCATCAGGAGGTCATGGCGGATATTGTCAAAGAGACCTTTGATGTCGAACTCCAAGACCCAGTCGTACTTCCAGCACCGCTCGCGGGTCACCCGCACGGCATCCAGCGCCGACTTGCCCGGCCTGTAGCCATACGAGTCGGCCAGAAAGACCGGCTCGACGTTCGGCTCGAAAGCCATCTTGACCACCATCTGCGCCACACGGTCTGCCACCGTCGGGACCCCGAGCACGCGCTCCCCGCCATCCTTCTTCGGGATGCTCACCGCTTTGACCGGTGGGGGAACGTAGCTGCCCGAGGCCATGCGGTTCCAGAGCTTATAGAGATTGTCCGCCAGGCTTCTCTCGAAGACCTCAAGGCTCACTCCGTCCACCCCCGCCGCCCCGCCGTTGGCTTTCACCACCTGAAAGGCCTTCGCCACCCACAGCTTCGGGATGTCGAACGGCTTCGTTGCCGCCAAGGTCTCCTCCTGTTGCCAGTTGGACGTTGAAGACAACCGCTTGGTCCAACCCCTTTGCTCCAGCCGCATTACCGGCCTTCCTCGCTCGTACGGGTTGGTCCGTCCCTGTGCTCCGCATTGGTACGCTCGCCTCGTGGTGGTCGCCACTTGGACTTCTCCCTTCGCATCGGAGCGACAGGTTCCCGCAGTTCCCCATGAGAGCCCGGATCAGACTCGCGCCTCCTCTACGCCGGTCGCCATCCGCCCCGTATCCAGGTGTCCGGCGGACTGATCCCAGAGGATCGAGAAGCCTCTGGTTTTGACGACAGGTCTCTGGGTCACGACGCTTCAACAGAGGTTCAGGGGTCTTCGCCTTTCTGATCCCTACCTGCCCGAGGTGGACCTCGAACTTTGACACCAATGCTCACCACCGACGGCTCTTTACCGCAGCAGCTTGGCGTGGTTTGGAGCCGGCTCCTGGAAGCGGACTCCGAAGGGCCTTCCTTCATCTCTCATGCAGCTTGTGCACGATCGGTCAGTTCATCGCGAACCTTCCTTTCTTGCGCCTGCGGCGCACCCTCGATGGCACCAGCATCCGCGCGCACCAGAAAGCGGCCGGGGCGGAAAAAAGATCCCATGGGGTGGACGGCAGCCCGGGCCCGGTAAGCTGAGGCTGCCACACTCCAGCAGGAGATCGCCTCATGTCGGCTCATCCCACCCCGATCCAAGCCGCCGCCCAGCTCCAGGCTAACACGCTCTTCGCCTCTCTCGAACTCAGCAAGGCGCGCTGGCTCGTGACGGTCAGCGCGCCCGGTAGCGACAAGCTCGCGCGGCACCAAGTACCAGGCGGCGATGGCCAAGCGCTCCTCGAGCTGCTCTGGCGCCTGCAAGCCGCGGCTGCCCGGCGCACGGGCGCGCCAGTGATGATCATCGTCATCCAGGAAGCCGGTCTCGACGGCTTCTGGATCCACCGCCTGCTGGTTCAGAACGGGATCACGAGCCATGTCGTTGATCCGGCCTCGATCGCGATCAACCGGCGCCACCGCCGCGCCAAGACGGACAAGATCGACGGCGTGAAGCTCCTGCGCACCCTCATGGCCTGGATGCGTGGCGAGCGTCAGGTCTGCACGATGGTGCAGCCGCCCAGCCCCGAGGACGAGGACCGCCGGCGTCTGGCGCGCGAGCGCGCCCGACTGCTCAAGGAGCGCATCCAGCACACCAACCGGATCAAGGGGCTGCTCTCGGGTCAGGGCATCCCGGACTATGATCCCCTGCACAGGGACCGACGGCCGTGCTTGGCCGCGCTCACGACCGGTGACGGGCGCCCCCTGCCCGAGCGGCTCAAGGCGGAGATCGGCCGCGAACTCGACCGCTTGGAGATGGTCGTGTCCCAGTTGACGGTCGTCGAGCGCGAGCGCGACGCTCTGGTGGCGCGAACCGCCGAGGCAGACGCTTGCGCCGCGCCGGCCGCGCTGGCCCGCCTGCGGGGGATCGGGCCTGAGCTGGCCGCGCTGCTGTGGCTTGAGGCGCTGTTCCGCCGCTTCGACAACCGCCGCCAGATCGCCGCCTATGCGGGCCTGACCCCGAGCCCGTGGCAGAGCGGGGGCATCGACCGCGAGCAGGGCATCGCGAAGAGCGGGAACCCGCGGCTGCGGCGTGCTATGA
>DASUVR010000083.1:0-7392 GCA_036378855.1 Gemmatimonadales bacterium
GTCCCCGGGCTCCGCACTCTCGCGCGACGGCCCGGGGCTGAGGCGGGATCAGGCAACGGCTATGCCAGCGTTTGCATTTCCTCCCTGGGTTCCACGGGTAGTCCTTCGGCCTGCCAGGCCGCCCAGCCTCCTACCAGGGCTCGGGCCCGGGACCATCCTGCCGATCGAAGCTCTCGCGCCACCCGGGCGCTTGTGGCTTCGTCCTTTCACGCACAGTAGAGCACAACAGTCGCGTGATGGTCGAGCCCCAGCTCACGCGCTCGTCGCACCGCGTCGTCTGGCGGAAGGCGAATGGCCCCTCGAGCAATCAGGTTGTCCGCCGAGAAGCTGCGGCCGGTGCGGACGTCGGCCAGAATCACCGGCGCGCCGGCCTCCTGCAGCTGCCGCAGCTCGGCCAGGGTGATGCGCTCGGGCGCCGGGATTTTGAGATCCGGTTCGGTGGTCAGCGGTGCGCTGGTAACCGCCGCCGGCTCAGCGGCAGACGGCACCTCACTCTTCCGGAGGAAGATCGCGATTCCAGTGCCGTGCAGCAGCACCGACAGCAGAACCACCAGGCAGGTAATGGCAAAGAGGCGCTCGGTTCCAGGCGCTCCGGCAAAGATCGGCAACAGCACCAGAAGCAGCGAGCTCAAGCCCCGAGGGCCGGCCCAGGCAAGGACGCGGCGGGTTTTCCGCTCCACCTGGAGCCGGGCCAGAACCGGCAGCATGACGGCTGTTCGAGCCAGGAGCGCGACGGCGGCGAAGGCCAGTGTCGGTATGTCGACGACGGCGAATCCGGTCCAGATCAGGCCCGCGCCGAAGGCCACAAAGGTGAACAGCAGGAACATCTCCGCTGTGGCCTGACCATAGTCGAGAAAGCAGTCGCAGAGCTCGACGTCGAGCCGCGCGATTACCAGCCCCGCCGCGAATGCCGCCAGGAAGCCGCTGCCGCCTACCGATTCCGCGGCAGCATAGGCGGTGAATGCCACTCCCAGCGCGTACAGCGATTCGTAGTCTCGCCGCACGCTCACCCGTTTCCGTACCTGCTCCAGCAGCGTGATGGCGACATATCCGATCAGGGCTCCGAGGAGAGGGCCGAGAAGAAAAAGTCCCACGGCGTGCCGCCCCAGTTCAGACCCGAGATTGGTGTCAGAGTGGAGCGCCAGCATGCCGAGCACCACGATGGGGAGCAGCACCACATCGTTGATCCCGCCCTCCAGCCTGAGCGCCTCGCGGGCAACTGGCGGAAGAGTGGAACGTCGGGTGAGACTCCGCAGCATCACGGGATCGGTCGAGGCGAGGGCTGCGCCCAGGATCAGCGAACGAATCACACCCAGATCGAGCAGCAGCCAGGCCGCCAGGGCGATCAGTCCGGCCGGGAGCAGCGTCGCCGGGCCGAGGATCGTGAAGAGGAGCCGGCGGGGCCGGCGGATCTCGCTGAAATCCAGCGCGATCGCGTCGGTGAAGAGCACCAGCACCAGTCCGAGCGTCGCGATCCACTGAAGAGTGGGTGAGGCGAGGGTAAGCTCGACCAGGTTCAGGCCCTGCGGACCGACGATCACCCCGAGCAGCAGGAAGATCGCGACCTGGGAGATCCCGGTTCGCTCCACCAGACCGGAGAGGAGGGAGGAGACCAGGATGACGATCCCGATCAGGGCAAGCGCCGGCGCTAGAGATTCAGCGGACATGACGCGAAGTATGGATGAGCTAGGAGCTAGGAGCTAGGAGCTGCTCCAAGCTCCCAGCTCCTAGCCACTAGCGCCTCTGGAGACTAACCTCGCCCATGACCTCCGAGCCCGAGTCCACTGCCCTCCTGCTCACCACCTGCGGCATTCTGCTCGGCGTGAGCGTGGTATTCAGCCGGGCCTCGCAGCGGACCGGCGTGCCCATCGCGCTGCTCTTCATTCTGGTTGGAATGCTGGCCGGCTCCGAAGGTTTGGGCCACATCGCCTTCGACGACTACCACTTTGCCTTCCGGCTGGGCACGGTCGCCCTTGCGCTCATCCTGTTCGATGGCGGACTCAACACTCCACTCAGCGCCGTCCGGAAAGCCGCCGCCCCGGCTGGCGTGCTGGCAACCGTGGGCGTCGCCGGCACCGCGCTGCTGATGGCGGTGGGCGCCCATTGGCTGGGGCTCGGTTGGCCGGAAGCGCTGCTCCTCGGCGCCGTGGTGTCGTCCACCGATGCCGCAGCGGTCTTCTCGGTGCTCCGCGGCAGCGGACTGCAGCTCAAGCGTCGGGTGGGCGTTACCCTGGAGGTGGAATCGGGCATCAACGACCCGATGGCGGTCATCCTTACCACCGTGCTTACCGCCAATCTGCTTCAGCCTGGCACGGCGGCGGGTCTGCGGATTCCCCTCGAAATCTTGCTTCAGCTGGTCATCGGCACCGCCGTTGGAGCCGGCGCTGGTTACGGTGGACGCCATCTCCTGTCGCGGCTCAGCCTGTCGGCCGGTGGCCTCTATCCGGTCATGACCCTGGCACTCGGTTTCAGCGCATTCGGCATTGCTACCCTGATGCATGGAAGCGGCTTCATGGCCGTGTATCTGGCGGGACTGCTGCTGGGCAATGGTCCGCTGCCGTATCGGACCGGACTCCTCCGGGTGCACGACGCTCTCGCCTGGCTGAGCCAGGTCGGCATGTTCCTGATATTGGGACTTCTGGTGTACCCCTCGCGCGTGCTGGATGTGGCAGCTGTTGGCCTCGGCCTCGCGCTGCTGCTCGCGATTGTGGTTCGTCCGCTGGTGGTCACGCTCTGTCTGCTTCCCTTCCGCTATCCGCGGCGAGAGGTGCTCTATATCGGTTGGGTCGGGCTTCGGGGCGCAGTCCCCATCGTCCTGGCCACCTTTCCGGTCCTGGCCGGTGCTCCCGGCGCCGACCGCTTGTTCGATCTGGTGTTCTTGATCGTCGTGGCGACCGCGCTGATTCCCGGTGCTACGGTAGCCTGGGTAACCCGCCGGCTCGGCCTCCAGAGCAACGAGCCGCCCGCGCCTCAAGCTGTTCTTGCCATCGAATCGCGTCAGCCGCTCCAGGGCGAGCTGATGTCCTTCTATATAGATGAAGCGCTCGTGGTAGCCGGAATGCCGGTGGGAGAGCTGCCGCTTCCGGACGGGTCGGCGGTGACGCTCATTGTGCGCAACAACCGTCTGCTCCCCCCGTCACCCGCTGCGCTGCTGGAGCCGGGAGACCATGTGCATCTGATCGCCCAGCCGGAGGACCGGGGCCTCATTCAGCTGATGTTCGGCAGACCCGAAGAGGAGTGACCAGCGAGCAGGCTCAAGGCCAGCGTGTCCTGAAAGGCATGCGCCACCACCACCGGCCAGAGCCGCCTGGTGCGGACGTAGTACAGAGTGAACACGATTCCGACCGGAAGCACCGTCACCAACGCGAGCGGGCCCTGGTAAACATGAGCCAGGAGCCGGAGCGCGGCGCTAATGGTTCCCGCCACTCCCACGCCAAATCGGCGGAATGCGGCAAAGCCGAGTCCCAGCCAGAGCAGCTCCTCGAACACGGCATTGAGAATGGAGTACAACAGTGACAGGAAGAGCCGGGGACCGCCCAGGATCTGGGTGGCCTTAGCCACGGCGAACAGGTGAGGGAACACGGCGCGGCAGACCACCACCCAGAGTGCCACCGCGGCGATGGCACCGGCCCAGAGGACCATTCCGCGAGCGAAATCGAAGGGCTGAAACGGATAGGTGGCGGTCTTGAAAGGCCGCCACCCACGGCGCCAGAGCCAATAACCGAGGCTGGCGGCGAGCACCAGCTCGACCGCGACGGCCTCAGCCAGCACGGTATCGGTCAGAGCAATCGCCGCGGTCCCGGCTTGGCGCGAAAGCGCAGACGACAAAACCATCAGCGCAACCGGAAGCAACAGGCCAACGGTCGCTACCCGCTCGGAGAGCCGCTCCGGGGGCAGGGTTGAGCTCGGCGAGACTTCGGTCAGGTCGTTGGAGATTGCTGTTCCATGGCCGGGGACAGTTCCAGCTTTCGCATAGCCCCTACCGCAGCTTCCCATGCCCCCTCGGCGCAGAGACCGCGTAGTGCAGCGTCTTCATATGCCGCCAATGCCGCACGAATGAGATCGGCCCGAACCTGCTCGGCCATCCGCTGAGTCTCGGGCTCCATTAACCCATTCCCTCCGTTTCGCATAGACGGCAGGTCAGCTCGGTGCCGAGACGGCCGGCTCGACCCTCGCTGGAGAGCACCCAGGCGCGCTCCTGCCAGGGAGGATCGTGCCTCACGTGCTGATTGTGACCACACTCGAGCTCCGCCACCCAGTCACCCTCCTGGTCCTGATGGAAACCGATGATGCGCCGCTCCCGGCCAGTCATCCGCATCCTCTGGACTCGATCCGCGCCAATGTGGCTCGACTCAGCCGATCTGTAGCCGAGAGCTGTCCCTTCCATTCCTCTTCGGCGGATGCGAGTGATCGGCCACCGATCACGGTGTCTGGCTGAGCGCCGTTTCGCCAGAGCGTCTTCAGTGACTCAGACCCAAAGTGCTTCAGGAGATGCTCCGTGAAGGCGGCCGCCTGAAGATAGGCTCTCAGGTCGGGCTGCTGCCGAAACTCAGTGATCACCGAGCTCAGCGGAATCCAGCCATGCCGCCGGCCAAGTGCGAGCGCCACATCCGCGTTCGAAAACCCGGCGCATGCACCATCAGCGGCCTGAGCCAATCCTTCCTGGAGCCAGTCCGTATTCCGCCCCGGGGCGCCCCAGCTCTGCCCGGCAACGACATGCATGATCTCGTGGCGCTCGAATGCTCGCCAATCGCGATTGGTAACCAGGAAGACCGCTCGAGCGACAGGCTGCGCGAAGCCGGTGGCGGGAAATCCGGTGAGTGCCGCCATCTGGGGCCGACTCTCGATGAAGAACAGATCAATACGACTCACGAGCGGCGGTGATTGGATCAGCTTCCGGGCGTGCGCCAATGCCATCGGCAGACGAGCCAGCAGGCTGTCCTGATGGGCCGCTGGGTAGGAATCGGCCAGAAAGTAGACTCGGAAACCGGGACCCTCCCGCTCGATCCACTGAAAGGAGCTGTTGGCCAGTGCCGCGGCCGCGAGCCCTGCCGGGGCCTGGGACCGAGCCTGCCCCGGCCCGGTAATGATCATTGCCAAAGCCAAGGATAAACAGACTATTGCTCTCGCCATCGTACCCGCCCGGAGTGTTGCCGATCGTACGCACAATTTGTCATAGAAAGCCGAAGCTCAGGGCTTGAGCACGGTCCATTCGATCTCGTTGAGCAGGTTGCCCACCGCTTCGGCCGAGTCGCTGGTGTAATCGAAGCATCCCGGTCCGCCGGCCGCACTCACACCCTCCAACTTGCCCACCGTCTGTCGCACCCAATCGTCCCTGGTGAACGATTGCCGGAGACAGAAGTGCACTCGATACGGCTTATCGATCTTGAGCGGACGGAGCTCGGCCGCCTTCACTCGCCGGACCGCACGGGCGGCAGCCTGACGTAACAGACGGTGGACCGTTGCCGGCGGGAGGACCGCCGCGGCAGAGCGCGAGAATGCGGTCTTGGTGGTGACTGTCTCCAGCGGTCCCAGCATCTCCCGCGTTTCCCGGGTGAGCACGTCGTCGCCGCTGGCCAGCGCCATAGGTACGCCCATCTCGCCGCCGATGAACCCGGCAATGCCCGCCTCGTTGAGCGTTTTGCCGTTCACGGCAAATGTGTCGAAGGCAAAGTTGTGCGAGATGACTCCCGGACTTCCGGCGTTGGCGTGAGCCCCCACGATCATCATCGCGTCCACCATGGGATTCATCCCGGTGGACATCACGATCGGCTTGGGATAGCCGCGGATCAGGATCGCTTCGGGATCGAGCTGGTCAACCAGAATGTTGCGAAACAACGTTCCGCCATGTCCCTCGTTGACGATGAACTGGGTGGCCCCGGCCGACCGGGCACCCGCGATCAGCGCGTTCACCTCATCGGTCAGTTCCTGGCGAAAACGCTCGTGCTGGACCGATCCGCCTCGGCTCACCGGGCGCATCTCGGTGGCATTGCGCACTACCCCGGCCAGCCCCTCCATATCGGCGATGATGTACACGCTGAAACCATCCCGCTGCATGTCCTGCTCCAGCTTTTCCCGTGCCTCGCGATACTCGGTGACTCCGAAAGCGGCGGCAGGCGGCGTGGTATCGCGCGGCGTGCTGTCGCGGGCAGGTTGGCCTTGAGCCCAGACCGGGGTTGCCACCAGGAGAGCGATGACCGGGAGGAGTCGGCTCATCGGAGCACCGCCTCTTCAATGGCGTCCAGCAGCCAACCCATCTGACGGGCGCTGTCGGTCACGTAGCTGAAGTGCCGGTCTCCTTTGCGCTCCAGCTTGAACTCCTCCAGTCCTGCCACCGCCTGAACGATGCTGTCGGCAAAGGTCCGCCTGAGGGCAAACTCGACCCGATAGGGCCGCTCCATGGTGAACGGCTTGAAGTCACCCCGAAGCTCTCGCTTGACCGCCTGCGCGGCCCCGGTCTGCAGCATCCGCCGCACCCTGGCGGGACTGTAGGTAATAGCAGCGCTCCGGCCCACCGCGCGCTTGGTTACGATGGCGACGAAGCCATTGGGCAGCATCTTCCTGGTCTCATCGATCAAGACATCGTCACCGCTCACCAGCGATACCGACACGCCGAGCTCGCCCGCAATCAGGGCGTTGATCCCGACCTCGTTCAGCGGCTTGCCGTTCACCGTGAAGGTGTCGAAGGCGAAGTTGTGCGCCAGCACGCCCGGGCTCCCGGCGTTCGCGTGAGCGCCGGTGAACATCAGCGTGCTGAAGCTGCTGTCGATCCCGGTCACCATGACCAGTGGCTTGGGAAATCCCCGCACCAGGATCGCCGAGCTGTCCAGCTCCCAGGGAAGCACGTTGGCGAACAGATTGCCTCCGTGTCCCTCGTTCACCACGAAGCTCCTGGCCCCGGCACTGCGCGCGCCGCGGATAGTGGCATTCACCTCCCGGGTGAGCAGCAGCCGGAAGCGGTCCCAGTAGTCCGGGCTGGTGAGCTCCTTGTAACGCTCGCCCTCGTTGCCCGCGATGACCTCATGGATGTCCACCGCGCTCCCCATCCCTTCCATGTCCGGGACGAGGAACACCCGGAAACCCGGCTCGTGGGGGATCTCCTTGTCCCGGAAGGGTGCTGATGAAGGCGGTGGCGGAGTTTGAGCCTGGAGCAGCGAGGCCAGGCACAGCATGGCAGGAACCAGAAGCAGGCGCATCAGTTCTCCCCAGGATTGGATCAGATCAGCGGAAATATGGCGGCGCGTTGCGGGCAATCCGGGCAAACTCCTCCGTCTTGAGGGCCAGCCGCCGAAACGCGGCCCACCCTTCCCGGGGACGCCGGGACTCTACCACGGCTGCATCCGAACCGTACAGAATCCGCTCGACCCCGACCCGGCGAATTCGCTGCACCAT
>DASUVR010000084.1:0-10348 GCA_036378855.1 Gemmatimonadales bacterium
GCCGCACGGTTCCAACGCCGGTCTCGGGCGCGCTGGTCTTTGTCGAGGTGAGCGCGGGCGCCAACCATACCTGCGGAGTGACGGCTCAGAACCGGGTCTACTGCTGGGGGAACAATGAAGGCGGGAGGCTGGGCGATGGGACCGTTCAGGAACGCGCTGTGCCCACGGCAGTCGGCGGCGGTCGCCGCTTCGTGGGGGTACGCGCTGGAACCCTTCACACCTGCGCCGTCAACCAGTTCAACGCAGGCTTTTGCTGGGGCAGTTCGCGCTTCGGTGAGCTCGGCACTGACCCAACCGCTCCTCAGACCCTGCCGGGGCGGGTCCTGGGGGGCCACGCTTTTCGGCGTGTGGTCGCCGGAGGGGGCTTCACCTGCGGGGTGACCACGGGGGACAAAGCGTACTGCTGGGGCTACAACCTCGACGCGGAGCTGGGTGACGGTACCTACAGAAACCGGTCGAAGCCGGTGCCGGTTTCGGGAGGGCTCAGCTTCAGGCAGGTCGTGGCCGGGGGCGGCGACATCTCGGACGCGCAGGGAACCGAGGTGGAGCCGGGCCATGCCTGCGGGGTGACCACGGATCGCCGGGCCTATTGCTGGGGCTACAACCACTCCGGCCAGCTCGGCAATGGGGTCAGAGACAACGGCGCAACAAGCCCGGTAGCGGTCCGCGGCGGGCTGCGATGGAACCAGGTGATCGCCGGCCTCAATCACACCTGCGGCGTCACCACGACCGACCTGGCTTACTGCTGGGGGCTGAACGGCCACGGTGAGCTCGGAATCTCAGGTAGCCCGGGCCCAGGCGTCACATCGCCGACCAGGGTGGCCGGCGCCTCCTATTCAGCGGGGTGAGCACCGGCCCCGGGGGAACGCATACCTGCGGAATCACTACCGGGCATCGTATCTATTGCTGGGGCTACAACGCCTTCGGCCAGCTGGGCGACGGGACCGTCACGGATCGCTTAACCCCGGTCAAGGTGGTGGGACAGTCATGAGAGCCTCATGACCCTTTCTTCGCGCTTCCCTTCTTCCAGAACGGCCGGCTGACGACCTCAGCCGGCATTCTCTCGCCCCGCATCTCGACCTCGAATGTGGTGCCGATTTTGGCGGAGGCCGCCGGGAGATAGGTGGTGCCGATGGGCACACCGAGCGAGGGACTCATTGTGCCACTCCGCACCAGGTCCACTTCTCTGTTCGAGGAGTAGACCGGATATCCGTGCCGGGGAAACCCTCGCCCCTGAAGCTGAAAACCGACCAGCTTTCGGGTGACGCCTCGCGCCTTCTGGGCCTTGAGTGCAGTGTCGCCGGTAAAGGGACAGCCCTTGTCCAGCTTCACGATCCAGCCGAGTCCCGCTTCCAATGGCGTAGTGGTATCATCGATCTCGTTGCCGTAGAGCGCGTAGCCCATCTCCAGCCGGAGCGAGTCCCGCGCACCCAACCCGATGGGCTTGGCCCCGGCCCCAATGACAGCCTCCCAGATGTCGGGAGTATCCCGCTCCCGGCAATACAGCTCGAAGCCGTCTTCGCCGGTGTAGCCGGTCCGTGAGATGAAGCACTCAGCGTTGCCGATCCGACCCGAGGCGAAGTGGTAGTAGCCGATGTCGCTCAGTCTGGTTCGGGTGAGCGGCTGCAGCAGTGATTCGGCCTGAGGGCCCTGCACCGCGAGGAGGCCCACCTCGCTGGAAATGTCCTTCAGCCGCACGTTGGCTCCGCCCTTCTGGGCCACGATATGCTCCCAGGCCTTGGCCGTGTTCGAGGCGTTCACCACGATCATCAGCTTGTCCTCGAAGCGATAGACCGTGCAGTCGTCCACGAAGGTGCCCTGGGGCGTCAGAATGCCGGAGTACTGCACCGCGCCCGGCTTGAGCGCGCCCACGTCATTGCAGGTGATGCGGTTGACGAAGGCGTTCCGGTCCGGGCCGGTGATCTCGAATTCGCCCATATGGGACACATCGAAGATGCCGGCGGTGGTGCGGACGGCATGATGCTCGGCCAGGATCCCGCTGGGGTACTGGACCGGCATTTCCCAGCCGGCAAAGGGCACCATCTTCGCGCCCAACTTTCGGTGCGCTTCGAACAAGGCGGTGCGTTTGAGTGTCGGAGCTACGGTCATGTCATCCTCACGTCCTTCTCTTCCCGCTCACGCTTTTGCTCTTCCCGCTCACGCTTGTCCTCGTCCCGCTTGCGCTTTTTGTTTTCCCGCTCCTGCTTTTGTCTCCCATCAAAACCGCCATGATGGCCTTTTGAACATGCAGCCGGTTCTCCGCCTCGTCCCACACCCTGGATTGCGGCCCCTCGATCACATCATCGGTGACCTCTTCGCCCCGGTGGGCCGGGAGACAGTGGAGGAAGATGGCCCGCCGATCGGCCAGCTTCATCAGGTCGCTGTTCACTATGTAACCCTGGAATGCCCGCGCCCGCTGCTCCTGCTCTTCTTCCTGCCCCATTGAGGCCCAGACGTCGGTGTTGATCACATGCGCCCCGTGAACCGCCTCTTCCGGTTCGGTCGTCAGCGTGATTCGCGACTTGGTGCGGTTGCGCTCCAGAATCTCCGGATTCGGCTCGTAGCCTTTGGGGCAGGCCAGGCGGAGCTCGAATCCCAGGCTGCCCGACGCATTGATCCAGCTGTTGGCCATGTTGTTGCCGTCACCTACCCAGGCCACGACCTTGTCGTCCCAGCCTCCCAGCGCTTCCCGCACCGTGAGCAGGTCGGCCATCACCTGGCAGGGATGCAGCAGGTCGGTGAGACCGTTGATCACGGGAATGGTGCCGAACCGGGCGAGCTCCTCCACATCGCTATGATCGAAGGTACGGATCATGATCCCGTCGAGATAGCGGGAGAGAACCCGCGCGGTGTCCCGGATCGGCTCGCCCCGCCCCAGCTGAATGTCCCGGGATGAGAGGAAGAGCGCGTGCCCGCCCAGCTGGAACGCGCCGACCTCGAACGACACCCGGGTGCGGGTGGAGCTCTTGGCGAAGATCATGCCCAGGGTCTTCCCGGCCAGCGGCTTCTCCTTGTAGTCGCCTCGCTTCATCCGCTGGGCGAGAGCGAATACGGCGAGCAACTCAGGTTTGGAGAAGTCGGGTATGGAGAGGAAGTGACGAGGCAAGGTATTTGTAGTTGGGTGTCGGGTGTCTCGTGTCGTGTCTGCCGCAGCCAATGGTATCCGCCACCCGCTGCTATGGCAATTGCAGACGCTTTACCAGGCGCGAAAAGCGGGGATCGGCGCGAAGTTGATCCAGCCGGGGATCGATCCGGAGGTATGGCATCAACTCGGAGCGTTCGGCCGCCGCCTGCTCCAGTGACGCGAAGGCCTTGCTCCGCTGGCCCAGGGCGGCCTGCATCGTCGCCTCCAGATAGGGCGGCACCCGCTTCCAGAACGGATACCGGAACTGCTGCATGAAGATCATGGCCGAATCGGATTGGCCGGCCAGCGCCAGCAACTGGGCCCAGGCAACCTGCGGCTCCAGCCGGAGCGGCGAGCGGCGAGCGGCATTCTCCAGATGATCCCGGGCCCGGCCGTAATTGGCGGCAGACAACTCCAGCAGACCCAGATCGAAATGCGGCCGCCAGTCTAACGAGTCCCGCTGAATTGCCCGAGACAGCACCTCGCGCGCTTGATCGAGTTCGCGGGCGTGCAAGTACAGCCAGCCCAGCTGCTCCTCCGCCTCAGCGGAAAGCGGATTCAGAACTGCCGCCCGCCGACCGATGGCCAGGGCCGAGTCGATTCGGCCCATTGCCAGAAGAAACCGGGCATACGCCGCGTAGCCCTCCAGAGAACTCGGCGCCAGCGCGATCGCGCGCTGAAATTCTCTCTCTGCGCCAGGCCAGTCGCGATAATAGCCCATGCGGACTTCCCCCAGCACCCGATGAGGCGACGCCAGTGTGCTGTCGAGCTGGAGAGCCCGGCGGGCGGCGGATTCCGCGGTGAGCAGTGTGAGGCGGGGCGGCAGCTCCTGCTGAACCTCGGGCATCTGAGCCTTCGCCAGCGCCGCGTGGGCGAGAGCGAAGTTGGAGTCGAGCCGGATCGCCCGGATCAGCTGGCTGCTCGTCGCGAATCCGTCGCGGCGGTCTGCTCTCGCCAGGAGATAGGTTCCGCCGAGGTAAGCGTCGTAGGCGGTGGCATTGTTGGTAGGTCGGCGGATTTGCGGGCTGTTGCCCGCGGTAAGGCGGAGGGTGAGCGCGATGGCGTTCACTATTTCAGCCTGCACCTGCTGCAGGTCGGACGCCGGCACCTCATAAGTCTCCGACCAGAGGTCAAAACCCTCGCCTACATCGACCAGGTGAGCCGTTACTCGCAGCCGGCCCCCGGCTCGACGCAGTGTGCCTTCCAGCACGCTGCCCACACCCGCCCGCTCCCCCAGCTCAACCGGGTTCTCCGCCGCCACCGGAGGCCAGGTGCCATCGGCCAGGGTGAGACCCGGCATTCGCCCCAGCATTCGCGCGAGCTCGGCGCCAACGCCGTAGCTCAGATAATTGTCCGACGAATCCGGATTGGTATTGCGGAAGGGGAAAACGGCAATCGAGCTGGGCCGGGCCGTGACCTTCACCGGGTGAGAAGTCGGGGGAGCGCTGAGCCGCAGCCAGACACTCACCAGCAGGAGCCCGGATACGGCAAAGCCGAACAGCCGCCAATGGGGCGGAATCCGGGAGAAGCCCGGTGGTGCCAACGAGCTCTCGGCCATGCTCGAGTATAGACCGGCGCCGTTGGCTGAGCCACGAGAGCTCGCGATTGACGCAGCCTCCGTTGGGGATACCTTAGCGCATGCCATTCGTAAGAATGACGGCGCTGTTCTCACTGCTGCTGGCCGGTTCTGCCACCGGGCAACAACCGGCCATTGTAGTCCGGGCTGCGCGGATGGTGGACGTGACCAAAGGTCAACTGGTTGCACCGGCGGTTCTCGTCATCTCCGGAGACAAGATCCGAAGCGTCGGCGCCTCCGACGTGCCTGCGGGGGCCCGTACCATCGATCTGGGTGATCTCACCTTGATGCCGGGCCTGATCGACGCTCACACCCATCTGACCATGGACATCTCGGGCGACTGGGTGACCCGGTCGGTCCGGGAGCTACCCGCCGACGCTGCGTTGCGCGGGGCGTATAACGCGCGGCTCACTCTGCTCGCCGGATTCACCACGGTGCGGGATGTAGGCGCCGGCGGCTTCGCCGACATCTCACTGATGAAGGCGATCGATGCCGGCTTGGTGATCGGCCCCCGGATGATCCCGTCGGCTCACGCGATCGGCATCACCGGAGGCCATTGCGACGACACCGGCTGGGCACCAGGGGTGAACGAGCTGAGTTGGAGAGAAGGCGTGGCCGACGGGGTGGACGAGGTCGTGAAGGCCGAGCGCTACCAGATCAAACATGGCGCCAAGGTGATCAAGGTCTGCGCCACTGCCGGCGTGCTCTCCTTCGATGCGACGCTCGGCGCCCAGCAGCTGAGCGATGAAGAGCTGCGCGCTATCGTGCAGGAAGCTCACCGCCATGGTCTGAAGGTGGCCGCTCACGCTCACGGGACCGAAGGCATCAAGGCCGCAGTGCGGGCGGGCGTTGCGTCGATCGAACATGGCTCCATGCTCGACGATGAGGCAATTGGCCTCATGAAGCGAAACGGAACCTACCTGGTTCCCACCGCCTACCTGCTCAGCACCTTTCATTTCGACAGCATGCCACCCGCCATAGCCGCCAAGGCTCGGCAGGTGATCCCGCTGGCCCAGGAGAGCCACCGCCGGGCCATCCGCGCGGGGGTCAAGATTGCGCTGGGCACCGACGCGGCGGTTTATCCTCACGGTGACAACGCGCGAGAGTTGGCGACTTATGTGAACTACGGTATGCGGCCCGCGGATGCTCTCCGCGCCGCGACGGTAAACGCCGCCGATCTGCTGGGAGTCACCGACCGCGCCGTCATCGCTGCAGGAAAGCTGGCCGACCTGATCGCTGTTCGGGGGAATCCGCTGGAGGATGTGAAGACAGTGCAGCAGGTGCTGTGGGTGATGAAAGGCGGAGTGGTCGTGAAAGAACCGGGTAAGTAACCGACCGCCCGTCCGGCGGGCCGCTCGTCCGCCTAAAGTATATACCGCCGCAGATCGTCGTCGCTGATGATTCTCGCCAGCCGGTCCCGCACGTTGGTCGCGTCGAACACAATCCGCTTCTCCGGATAGTCGGGTAGCTCGAACAGCACGTCTTCCATCAGCGCGGCCATGACGGTGTGAAGCCTCCGGGCCCCGATGTTCTCCATCCGGTCGTTGGCCATGAACGCCACCCGGGCAACTTCGGCGATGCCATCGGTCGTGAACTCGAGCTCGGCTCCCTCCGCCGTGACCAAGGCCTGATACTGCTTGGTCAGCGCGTTCTCGGGCTCGGTCATGATCCGGACGAAGTCTTGCTCGGTGAGCGGCTGAAGCTCGACCCGGATGGGGAAACGGCCCTGTAGCTCGGGAATGAGGTCCGACGGCTTGGAGACATGAAAGGCGCCGGCGGCGATAAACAGAATATGATCGCTCCGCACATAGCCGTATCGGGTTTGCACGGTAGAGCCCTCGACGATGGGTAGGAGGTCGCGCTGAACCCCCTCTCGGGAGACGTCCGGTCCCCCTGCCTGGCCCCGTTCGCCCGCGATTTTGTCGATCTCGTCGATGAAGATGATGCCGTGGTTCTCCACCCGGTCGAGTGATTCGTTGACCACATCGTCCATGTCCACCAGCTTCTTCAGCTCTTCATCGACGAGAATCCGGCGGGCCTCGGGCACCTTGACCGTTCTCCGCTTCTTCCGCTTGGGCAACATGTCCTGCAGCATCTCGGTGAAGTTGATGTCTGCACCCTCGATGCCCTGGGGCGGCTGAATCAGCTCCATCATGGGATAGCCCTGCTGCTGCACTTCGACCTCGACCTCTCGGTCGTCCAGCCGACCCTCGCTCAGCATGGTACGGAGCTTCTCCCGCGACCTGCCGCGCCGCTCCTCCTCGGGGCTCAGCGGCTTCTCTGATTTGGCCTGGCCGCTCGATGAGACGATGAACACCGAAGGGCTTTCCGTCCGTTCCTCACGGTCCTCACGTTCCCCACGTTCCCCACGTTCCATCGGGGGTGGTGAGGAGGGGAGCAGCAGATCCAGGAGCCGCTCATCCGCCCGCTGTTCTGCCTGGGGATAGACCTCGTCCTCTCGCTCGGTGCGGACCAGGTTGATTGCAGAATCGACCAGGTCTCGAACCATGGATTCCGCGTCCCGGCCGACGTAGCCGACTTCGGTGAACTTCGAGGCCTCGACCTTGATGAATGGAGCGCCGCTGAGCCGAGCGAGGCGGCGCGCCACTTCGGTTTTTCCGACACCGGTCGGGCCGATCATGATGATGTTGTAGGGAGTGATCTCGTCCCGGATGTCATCGGGGGTCTGCGCCCGCCGCCACCGGTTTCGGACGGCGATCGCCACCGCTTTCTTGGCGGCTTCTTGTCCGACGATGTACCGATCCAGCTCGGCCACGATCTGGCGGGGAGGCATTTCCTCCAGCCAGGGCATGGGCGAGCTGGGCGGGGGGGTCTCCGCTTCAACCGGAAGGTTGGGGGCCGGCTCGGTCATGTCTAAAGGTAAGGGAAAGTCCGGAAGGACGGGAAAACCTATTTCCTCCCGTCTGACGGCAGCTCCAGTATGGTGACATTCCGGTTGGTAAAGACACAGATGTCGGCTGCGATCTCCATGGAACGCTGAACGATGTCGCGGGCCGAGTGATTGGGCTCGGGCAGCAGCGCGCGGGCAGCGGCGAGGGCAAAGTTGCCGCCGGAGCCGATCGCCACAATGCCGTCATCCGGCTCGATCAGCTCTCCCGCCCCGCTCAGGAGAAAGCTGTGCTCCAGATCGGACACCACCAGAAGCGCCTCCAGCCGCCGAAGCACCCGATCGCTGCGCCAGTCTTTGGCCAGCTCGACGGCCGCGCGCGGCAGATTACCGGGATAGCGGTCGAGCTTCTCCTCGAACTTCTCGTACAGGGTCAACGCATCGGCAACCGACCCGGCAAACCCGGCCAGCACCTTGCCGCCCTTGAGCGCGCGCACCTTGTTGGAGTGCGACTTCACCACCGTTTCGCCGATGCTCACCTGGCCATCGCCGCCCAGCGCGACTCGACCGTTCTTTCGGACGCCGAGGATGGTGGTACCGTGAAATGGCATCGTCGTTCCTTAAAAGCGTGAACGGTCAACCGTGAACGGTAAACCGGCCGCCCGTTTGCCGCTTACGTTCTCACGCACGAGGGTGCGCCTGATTGTAGACTTTCTTCAATCGTTCTACGCTCGTGTGGGTGTACACCTGAGTGGTGCTCAGCGATGCGTGGCCCAGCAACTCCTGCACGGCGCGAAGGTCGGCTCCGGCATCGAGCATGTGGGTGGCGAAGGTGTGGCGCAGCGAGTGCACCCGAAGCCCGTCTCCCCCAATGCCATCCAGCATCCGATGCACAATTCGCTGAATGCCTCGGGGCCCCAGGCGCTTTCCCCGGCGGCTCACGAAGACGGCGCGGCGGTCTCCGCCCAGGCGGGCCACCGCCTCTTGCCGGAGTTGAAGATAGCGTCTGAGCGCGAGGACGGCCCGCGACCCTACCGGCACAATCCGCTCCTTCCGGCCCTTGCCCCTCACCTTCAGCTGGTCGGAGAGAAGATCGAGATCTTCCAGGTTCATGCCGCCGAGCTCGGAAAGGCGGATGCCCGTGGAGTAGAAGAGCTCGAGGATTGCGAGATCTCTGGTTGGACCCAGCTCGTCGCCCCCGGCCTTCGATTCGGCCCAGGCAAAGAGCCGCTCGGTCTGGCTGCGGTCGAGATACCCCGGCAGACGCTTCTCCAGCTTTGGCACCCGGGCTGCTCGCGCGATGTTGTTGGGAACTCCGTGATGTTCCTGGAGAAACCGGTAGAGGCTCCGCACTGCTGACAGGGCGCGGGCGGCGCTCCGTTTGGAGAGGCCTTTACGCTGCAGCTCGCCGAGGAACCCCCTGAGCCCCAATCGATCCACCGTCTCCCATTTCCAGCTTCCGTAGTGCCGGTCGCAGAAATCGGTGAACGCCTCGAGATCGCGGCCGTACGCCTTCACCGTGTGAGGCGACACGTCCCGCTCCTTCTCCAGGTGCGTCAGGTACTCAATTACTTCGTTCGGTCGCCCCATTTGGCTCCCGGAAAAAGCTTTAGCCGCAGATGAACGCAGATGGACACGGATTGCTCCTCAACAGACCAGCCCCAAGCTCAGGGAAAGTCATTTGAGTCTTTGTTCAAAAGCACACCGGCAGAGTTTATGCACTGACGAGAAGTTAGTAAGTGTGCTGTTGACCAAAGTTTCGGATAGCTGTGGACCCGCTATGGGCCGTACAATCGCAAGGAAAGATCCGCCTTCATCCGCGTTCATCTGCGGCTAATGCTTTTGCTTTTGCGACGCCCGTCTCCTCGAGCCACGCTGCAAAGTCCGCCTGGGCCCGGTCGACAAGCAGCTCTTTCTTGCGATCCTTTTTTACCTTCCTCGGCAGCGGCTCCACTAACCCGAAGTTCGCATTCATCGGCTGGAAGTGTTTTGGATCCGCTTGAGCCAGATACCGGTACAGCCCGCCCAGCATGGTGGTTGCCGGCGGGATGGCGATGGGCTCGCCGGAAAGCCGGCGGGCCAGGTTGATCCCCGCCAGCAGTCCCGTTCCCAGCGATTCGGTGTACCCCTCGACGCCGGTGATCTGGCCGGCAAAGAAGAGAAGCTCGTCGTCTTTTGCCGTCAGTCCCACACCCAGCGCCGCCGGACTGTTCAAGTAGGAGTTCCGGTGAATGCTGCCGTAGCGGAGGAACTCGGCCGACTCGAGCCCCGGAATCATTCGAAACACCCGCTGTTGCTCCGGGATGCGCAGCCGAGTCTGAAAGCCTACCAGGTTCCACATCTGCCCCGCTGCATCTTCTCGCCGTAGCTGCACTACCGCGTGAGGATCGCGGCCGGTGCGAGGATCGGGCAAACCCACCGGTTTCATCGGCCCGAACCGGAGGGTTTCTCTTCCCCTCCGAGCCATCTCCTCGACCGGCAAACAGCCCTCGAAGTAGGGAACCTGGTCGAAGTCGTGCCCGGCAAACTGATCGCCCTCGAGTAATGCGTCGATGAATCGCTGGTACGACTCGGGGTCGAGCGGCGCATTCAGGTAATCGTCACCCTGGCCCTTCCCATATCGGGAGAGCGGGTACAGCCGGCCGAGATCCAGAGAATCACCCGAGACGATCGGGGCGATGGCATCATAGAATGAGAGCGCGGCGGCCCCCAATCGCTTGCCGATCGCCTGGCTCAGCCGCTCCGACGTAAGCGGGCCGGTGGCGATCACTGCCGGGCTGGACAGCTCGGTAGTCTCCCG
>DASUVR010000085.1:0-9156 GCA_036378855.1 Gemmatimonadales bacterium
GCGAGATTGTTCAGCGGGCCGACCGTACGGTCGCCTGCATTCGCTGGCCAAGCGGACGCGCGATTTCCCTTCGGCTCCAGGTGCCTGGACTGCACAACCTCCGAAACGCGGTGGCTGCGCTGAGCGTGGTTGAGGCGTTGGGTGGTGCTTTGGAGCCGGCCGCGGAGGCGCTGAGTCAGTTCCATGGTGTGGGCCGCCGGTTCGAGCGACTGGGCGAGTTCGGTGGAGTTGAGGTGGTGGACGATTACGCGCATCACCCATCGGAGTTGGCAGCCACCTTGTCAGCCGCACGGCAGGCGTTTCCCGGGCGCAGGCTGGTCGCGGTCTTTCAACCGCATCTCTACTCCCGCACTGCGGCGCACGGGCAGGCCATGGGTCAGGCACTCGCGGCCGCTGATCTGGTGTTTGTGACCGAGATCTATCCGGCACGGGAGCAGCCCATCGCCGGGGTCAGTGGCCGCCAGGTGGCCGACGCGGCCGAGCTGGCTGGCGCCGATACCCGGTTCGAGCCCACTCGCGCAAAGGTGGGAAAGACCGTGTTCGAGGAGCTCAGGTCCGGTGACGTGGTCCTGACCCTGGGCGCCGGCGACATTACCCGCGTTGCTCCCGAGCTGGTGCGTTGGCTCAGCGCCGCCTGACGCGCGGCTCGCTCCAGCGTTTTTCTCTGCAGCGTGGGTTGCAGCTCTGTGGCGGTGTGATAGCCGCGGCTCTGCTCTGGTATGCCACGCCTTCGATCCTGCGGAGACTCGATTTCTTCCGGATCAGGCGGGTGGAAATCGCCGGAATTCGGTATCTTGCTCCAGCCACGATTCTCGGTGCGCTCAGGTTGGATGCGCGGTCGAGCGTCTTCGACAATTTGCTCGCTGCAGGCCAAGGCCTGAAAGCACTCCCAGGAATCCGGTCGGCGATAGTCCGGCGGCGATTGCCAGGAACTCTCGAGATCGTTGTCGAGGAAGCGGTCCCGGTGGCGCTCGCGACCCGCGGGCCCACCCTGGTCCCGATCGACTCGAGCGGCCGGGTGCTCCCGTTCGATCCCGCCGCAACGGCTCCGGATCTTCCGATTGCCGTGACAGCAGACCCGGCTGTCGCCCGGGTGCTGGCGACAATCCGGGAACACGATCCTGCGTTGTTTGCTCAGATCGAGACGGCGCGGCGGATGCGTGACGATGTGATGCTGGAGTGCGATGGGCGACGCCTGTGGTTCGGCCCGGCTGCGACGGCGGAGGATATACGAGCGGTGACGGCGGTGGCGCAGGATCTCGCCCGGCAGGGGCGAAAGTACCGGGAGCTCGACGGACGGTTCGCGGGGCAGGTGATCGTCCGGTGGGAAGGCGCATGACCACACCTCCGCAGCGCTTGGTGGCGGCCCTCGACCTCGGCTCGACCAAGGTGGTCGCCGTGATTGCCGAGGTCACCGGCGAAGCCCGAGAGCCCGGGGCCAAGATTCTGGGCCTCGGGGTGGAGCGCAGCGGCGGAATTCGCCGAGGTGTGGTTCGCGACATCGAAGAGACCACCCGGGCTATCGAGCGAGCCATGAAGAGCGCCCAGCGCATGGCGGGCGTGGAAGTGGGCTCGATCTATTGCGGTCTGGCCGGAGAGCACGTGGCTGGGCGCACCTCCCATGGCATGGTGTCGGTCACCGGCGATGAGATCCGGACCGGCGATGTCGCCCGGGTCAACGATATGGCCAGCAGCGTCAGCTTCGGCCGCGATCATGAGTTGCTCCACGCAATCCCTCAGGATTATCTGATCGACCAGCAAGGCGGGATCAGCGAACCGATTGGCATGACGGGATCTCGGCTGGAAGCCGAAGTCTATCTGGTTACGGTGCTCTCCAGCGTGCTGCTGAACCTCCGAAAGTGTGTGGAGCGGGCGGGATACCAGGTGGCGGAGTTCGTGCTCGAGCCGCTGGCAGCTTCTTTGGCCGTGCTCACCCCGGACGAGATCGAGCTCGGCTGCGCTATCGTGGAGTTGGGCGGGGGCTCCACCAATGTGTCGATCTTCCATAGCGGGAAGATCCGCCATACTGGCTCGCTCCCCTGCGCCGGCGGGCACGTTACCGCCGACATCGTGCATGGCCTGCAGGTCACCCAACACGATGCGGAGCGATTGAAAGAGAGATACGGAGCGGCTTTCGAGCCGCTGGTGCCGGAAAGTGATGTCTTCGAGCTGCCCAGTACGCCGGGCCAGGGGGCCCGCAACGCGCAGCGGAGGATTCTCGCTCACATCATGCACATGCGGCTGCAGGAAATTCTGGAGTATGCGCTCGACGAGATCACCCGAGCAGGCTATCATCAGCGCTTACCCGCAGGAGTGATCATAACCGGAGGTGGGGCGCTCGCCCCGGGCATCGTGGAGCTCGCCCGTGAAGTCTTCGCGATGCCGGCACGTTGTGGCGTGCCGGGCCAACGCTTGCGTGGTCTGGCGGACAGCGTCGAATCACCCCGGATGGCGGTACCGGCAGGTCTGGTGCTCTATGGCGCCAGGCAGGTTGCTGTTAGTGGTGGGTTGGGAGCGGGGGGGCGGAAGTCACCGGCCGTGGAGAAGGTGCTGGCTCCTGTGCGACGGTGGCTCCAAGACTTCTTCTGAGTCGGGCCGAGGGGACATGACCATGATCTTTGAACTGGAAGAGGGCGCGGCCCAGACCGCGCGGATGAAAGTGGTGGGTGTAGGAGGCGGCGGGGGTAATGCCGTCAACCGCATGATCGAGGACCAGCTGGGCGGCGTGGAGTTCATCTCGGTGAACACCGACTCACAGGCCCTCGCGATGTCCAAATCCGACATCAAGATTCAGATCGGCCGCAAACTGACCCGCGGGCTTGGGGCAGGGGCCCGTCCCGAAATCGGCCGGCAGGCCATCGAAGAAAACCGGGACGAGGTGCTTCACGCGGTGCAGGGCGCCGACATGGTCTTCGTGACCTGCGGCATGGGAGGTGGCACCGGGACCGGCGCCGCTCCGGTGGTGGCCCAGATGGCGCGCGAGGCCGGGGCGCTCACCGTCGGGATCGTCACCAAGCCATTCCTCTTCGAGGGCCGCCGTCGGATGAAGCAGGCGGAGGGCGGCATCTCGGAAATGCGCAACAACGTCGACACCATGATCGTGGTGCCCAACGAGCGGCTGCTCGCGGTGGTGGGCAAAGGCATTCCGTTTCAGGAAGCGTTGAAGAAGGCCGATGAGGTGCTGCTTCATGCCACCCAGGGCATCGCCAGTCTGATCACCTCGACCGGCATCATCAACGTGGACTTTGCCGATGTCCGTACCGTGATGCAGAA
This sequence comes from Gemmatimonadales bacterium, assembly GCA_036378855.1. GTDB lineage: Bacteria > Gemmatimonadota > Gemmatimonadetes > Gemmatimonadales > GWC2-71-9 > CAVVWJ01. The sequence continues at coordinate 3,274 of DASUVR010000085.1, forward strand.
CGGCGGCGCCGCGCTCATGGGTACCGGCATCGGCCGAGGGGAAAACCGCTCGCTCGAGGCGGCCCAGCAGGCCATCTCCAGTCCTCTGCTGGACAACATCTCCATCGCCGGCGCCATGGGCGTCCTCATCAATATCATCGGCGGCGACGATCTCACTCTGGGCGAAACCACCCAGATCAACGACATCATCCACGACGCAGTGGGCGACGACGCCGAAATCATCTTCGGCGCCGGCAACGATCCGGCCATGCATGGCGAGGTTCGGGTCACCGTTATCGCCACCGGTTTCGATCGGCCCGTCACCGCGGAACAGCCAACTGGCCGGGTTTCCGGTGCCGCGGGAGTCATCAACTTTCCGTCGCACCGGCAGCGGCCGTCCACCCCCTCGCAGCCGGCTACACCGGTGATTACCCGGGTACAGCCGCGAATCCATCAGGCCCCGGCTACGCCCGCGCCGACCGACGTGCCTGAGATGGAGATCCCCACGTTCATCCGTCGGCAGATGGACTGATGCGGAAGCTGGGTCTTTTAGTAGCTGTCATCGTGTTCGGGGCGTCGGTGATCTTCGGTCTCAGGGGTCGCTGGCCCTGGCACCGGCTGAGCTCGCCACCGGTGCCCCCAGCCGCCGTACCTCCTGCGGCTACCCCATACACCGAAACCCAAGACACTCTGCATGGCGGGGAAACTCTTTCCGCTCTGTTTGCCCGCCACAACATCACATTCGACTTTCAGCAGCTGGATTCGCGGTCGCTGCTGAATCCCCGGCGGGTGCGGGCCGGACTGGTCTTCAACTTTCGGCAGCCCCTGGGCGACTCCGCGCCCAATCACATTTCGGTACGAACCTCACCGGAACAGCGGGTGGTATTCACCCGGATCTCCGATGGCTGGGATGCCAACGCGGAGCCCATTCGTTGGCAAACTCAGGAAACCCGTATCGAGGGCGTAATCAACAACTCGCTCTATGAAGCGTTGGACGCCGGCGTTGCCGATGAGCAGCTCGACAGCGGCAACCGCCAGCGGCTGGCCTGGGACCTGGCCGATGTGTATGCCTGGCAGGTGGACTTTACCCGTGACATCCAGCCCGGTGACAGCTTTCGCGTGGTCTTCGAGCGCCGGGTCTCGCAGGATGGTGAGGTCCGGGTAGGAAATGTTCTGGCCAGCGACCTGACGATGTCTGGCAAACGGCTCAGCGCGTTTCGTTTCGGTGGCGTCTCCGGCGGAAGCCCGCTCTACTACGACGCCAATGGGGGCTCACTTCGGCGGGCGTTTCTCCGGGCGCCAGTACAGTTCCGGAGGATCTCCTCCAATTTTGCCCGCCGTCGTTATCACCCGGTGCTCGGCTTGAGCCGGCGACACGAAGGCACCGACTATGCGGCCGCACCCGGCACCCCGGTCATGGCGGCGGGCGATGGAGTGGTCCTGCGGGCGGAACGGGCCGGAGGGTACGGCAATCTCATCGAGCTGCGCCATGTGAACGGAATCACGACCCGCTATGGACACCTGCGCGGCTTTGCCCGGGGCATCCGGCGCGGAGCCCGCGTGGCGCAAGGTCAGACGATCGGGTATGTCGGCTCAACCGGTCTGGCCACCGGTCCCCATCTGCATTACGAGTTTAGGGAAAACGGTATCGCTCGAGACTCGCGCAGGGTAACTCTGGGCACCGGCTCACCGGTTTCCTCCAAGGATCGGGCGGCCTTTGAACAGGAGCGCGACCGGCTGCTCCTGCTGCTCGATCAGCCCGCGGACTCCACCTCGCAGCCCTCTGCCATTGCCCGGCAAGTCAGTCAAACCTCGGAGCGGTGGTTGCCGTAGCGCTGGATTAGTGCCTCCCCCCACAGTTCACATCTCATATAGCCGGCCAGAGTGCTGACTGTCCTCCTGGTCGCCGCCCTCGCGCTCGGGCTCTCCTCCCTTACCTACCTTTGGCTGGAGAGACTGGGACGCCGTGCCACTATCCCGCTCCTGTTCCGAGCGCTCGGCTGGACCGCTCTGGGTCTGCTGGTCGTCAACCTCACTTGTGCAGTCCGATCGCCTGCTCATAAGCCGCTGGTGCTGCTGGATGCTTCTTTGAGCCTGAGCGCCCCGGGAGGCCGTTGGGCCGAGGCACGGGACTCTGCGCGCCGATGGGGGGGGATTCGTGATTTCGGCGACGAGCGGGCAGGCGCCGACTCCTTGCCCAGCCGCGGACGCTCGTTACTTGCACCATCGCTGCTGGCGGCATCGGCGTCGGATCGGCCCATCATAGTTGTCAGTGACGGCGAGATCGAGGATGTGCCGGAAATACCAGCCGACATTCTCGCTCGCAGTGGCGTCCGGCTATTCCCACGAGACCGGCAGCCCGACTGGGCCATCACCCGCGTGACCGGGCCTCGCCGGGTGACGGCGGGCGACTCCATCCGCCTGGAGGTAACGGTTCAGCCACCGCCCGACACGCAGAGAGATACGGCGACCATCCAGGTTTCTACCGATGGGAGCGGACTCGTCCGTCGAAGTGTCCGGCTGCGAGGGGAGGACGGGGATCGGGCTCGGATAGTGATTCCCACCGGCCGGCTCAGACCGGGCGATCACGTTCTCCAGGTATCGCTTTCCGGCAACCGTGATCCGGAGCCCCGCACCGACACTCGACTCCACATGATCACGGTCGCCGCTACTCCCGGTGTCGTTCTGCTCGCGGGAGCAGCAGACTGGGACAGCCGCTTCCTGTACCGGACCGTTCGTGAGGTCAGCCAGTTGCCGGTGCGAGGCTTCGTCAAGCTCGAAGGCACCCGGTGGCGGTCAATGTCTGACCTTCGCGCTGTTTCACTTGACCAGGTACGCCGCGCCACCCGAGGCGCCGATCTCCTGATACTGAAGGGTCCGGTGGGCGATGTGGCAAACGGAAGCCGAGCTCGTGGGGTGTGGACCTGGACCAGTGGAGTGACGGGCCAGACGCAGCCGGGAGACTGGTATCTACTCGCTCAAGGAGACTCTCCGTTGTCCGGTGCTTTCCTGGGACAACCACTCGACTCCTTCCCTCCCGCTATCGACCTGACGCCGGCGGAGCCCGAACGGGGATCGTGGGTGGCGCTGAGCGCGCAGCTCGGCCGTCGAGGCCTCCAGCGCCCGGCAGTGTACGGCAAACAAGATGGGCGAATTCGCCGCGTTACAGTCGCCGTAGACGGTTTATGGCGTTGGGCGTTTCGGGGCGGCGCCAGCGAGCAGAGCTATCGCTCCTGGGTCTCCGAGACCGCCAGTTGGCTCCTGGGTGGCGCCGACTCCACCCAGGGACAGGCTCGGCCCGTGCAGCCTGTGGTCGCGAACGGCCGGCCCATCGTCTTCGAGTGGGTCGGGGCCGGGCAACCCTCTCCTCTGGCCCTCACCTGGTCCGGGGACAGCGCCCGGGGCGATACGCTGTTCTTCGACGGCGCCGGTCGGGCCACCATCTGGCGTCCGCCCGGCATTTACCGCTATCGCCTGGTCTCCGGAGGCGAGGGCACGGTAGCGGTGGAACAGTACTCCGATGAATTCCTGCCACGCAGCCTTACCTTGGCTCCGCATGAGCCTCGACTGGGGCGCGCCAGGGGAAGTACAGCCGCCCGTGATTGGCTCTGGCTGTTTGGCCTCTGCATACTCGCGTTCTCCGGAGAATGGTTGGCCCGTCGCCGACTGGGGCTTCGCTGACGTGATAGATTCCGTTCCAATCCACGGCACGAGCCAGGAATGAAATACAACAGGCTGGGAAGCTCGGAAAAAGCAAGCGTCTGGTCCCGGATCAAGCGTATTGCGCTTACCGATGTGGGTGCGCTCATACGCGGACTCAATGCCGATGATCTGGAGAACATGGAGCGGGTTCTGATCGAGGCCGACTTCGGGGTAGCGGCCACGGTGGAGCTGACGGAAGCATTAGAGGACGAGGTCCGGCGCGGAAAGCTCAAGACCGAGGCCGACCTGAAACGATCGCTCCAGCATCGGCTGGCCGACATGCTGCGCGGCGCTGAGGCTCCGGGAAACGTTGCCCGGGCCAGCGCGGGTCCGACGGTCATTCTCATTGTCGGGGTCAATGGAACCGGGAAGACAACCACTGCTGCCAAGCTGGCGTGGAAGCTTCAGAAGGAAGGCCGCAAAGTCCTGCTTGCTGCCGCGGACACTTACCGGGCTGGTGCGGTGGCGCAGCTGCAGATCTGGGCCAACCGTTTGGGACTGCCCTGTGTGGCTGGCGCGCCCGGGGGAGACCCCGCTTCGGTCGCTTTCGATGCGATCGACGCTGCAACCTCCCGGGGTCTGGACACCGTCATCGTTGATACTGCGGGTCGGCTGCACACCCAGGAAGGTCTCATGGAGGAGCTCCGCAAGATCACCCGGGTCGTAGGTCGGCGACTGCCGGGGGCACCGCACGAAACCCTCTTGGTGCTCGATGGAACTGTGGGTCAGAATGCGGTGCAACAGGGCAGGCTCTTTGCCGAAGCCGTGTCACCGACCGGCCTCATCGTTACCAAGCTGGACGGCAGCGCCCGGGGCGGCGCCGTCGCAGCACTGCGCCGGGAGTTGGCTCTGCCGATTCGGTTCATCGGCCTCGGCGAGTCGGTCGAGGATCTGGAGCCGTTCGATCCAGAGCGGTTCGCCGAGAACCTGCTGGCTGAGGCCCCGGTCCCGGCCTCGTAACATCATGCCCAGCCGGACCGCCGGTGCCATCCGGCTGGACACCCCAGTTCAGTTTCTCAAGGGGATCGGAGAAAGACGCGCTGAGGGCCTCGGCCGGCTGGGCATCCGTACCGCTCGCGATCTCCTCTGGCATCTTCCCCATCGCTACATCGACGCTTCAACGCTAACGCCGCTGGCACGGGCGGAAGTCGGGCAGGAAGTTGCCTGCATGGGGCGGGTAGTCACCAAAGGCGTTCTCCCCACCCGTCGAGGCCTCCGAATCTTTCACGCCGTTCTCCGGGACGAGAGTGGACTGCTGGAGTGCGTGTGGCCCGGACAGCCATTTCTCGATCGCACGATCGTCGTGGGGCAGACGCTTCTGGTATCCGGACCGGTCCGATTTTATCACGGCCGCCAGATGGCACCGCGCGAGTTTGTCATTCTGGCCGACCTTGAATCCGATGGAGACCCGCTGTTCAGCGGCAAAGTGCTGCCGGTCTATCCTGCGACCGAAGGGCTGAGTCACAAAGTCATTCGCTCGCTGATCGACCGGCACCTCGACGCTCTGATACCCCTGGCGGAAGACGTGCTCCCGGCAGCACTGCCTGAGAGTCTGCGGTTGCCCTCGCTGCCCGAGGCGCTTCAGGCGGTGCACCGTCCTCGCGATTTGGAGCAGGCGGAGCGCGGGCGGCGACGGCTGGCGTTCGACGAGCTCTTCGATCTGCAGCTGATGCTCATTCGAGCACGCGTGGTTGCCAAGCGCCATCGAAGCGGCGTCGCATTCAGCCTCAAACGCGACCTGACGACCCGTTTGCGCGAGAGCCTGCCCTGGGAGCTGACCGGCGACCAGCAGCAGGCCCTCCGCGAGATCACCGGTGACATGACCTCACCCGACCGAATGCACCGCCTGCTCATGGGCGATGTGGGAACGGGAAAAACCGTGGTCGCGCTCTTTGCCATGCTGCTGGCCCTGGAAAACGACTTCCAGGCAGCACTGATGGCACCCACCGAGCTGTTGGTGGAGCAGCACGGCGCCACCCTGGAGAAACTGCTGGAAGCTCTACAACTCCGCCCCGAGCTGCTGCTCGGCCGTCAGACGCCGGCGGAGAAGGCTGCCGTCCGCAAACGTCTCGCGACGGGCCAGGCTCGCCTCGCGGTGGGGACCCATGCATTGCTGCAGGAAGGGGTAACCTTCAAGCGATTGGGACTGGTGGTCATCGACGAGCAACACCGGTTTGGCGTGGAGCAGCGGGCCGCGCTTAT
>DASUVR010000086.1:0-5175 GCA_036378855.1 Gemmatimonadales bacterium
TAGCGGTACGGCTCTATGGCGGTCAGCGCAGCAGTCCGCGGCGCCGCTCGACCCTGACCTCGCGCCCGCACACCGCCGGGTTACACCAACGGCGGCTCTGATTGGGGGAATCATCGGTGAAGAAGAGGGAGCAGCCTTCGCCCGCGCAGCGGCGGACAAAGGTCAACGGCTCGGCCAGGGTGGCCGCGGCGGATTGAGCGATTGCCGAAAGCAACGCAGGCCGCCTACCCGGGGCAAACCGAAGCTGCCATGCCCCGCTGGTGCGGATCAGCTGATGGTGCCCCGATTCCCGGGCGAGCTGCTGGTTGATGGCGGCAATGGCCCCTCCCGGGGGTTGCAGGCCGAGATCAAGGGCTTCGGCCAGGGCCGTCAGCCACTGGCGCAAGCCAAGCGCTTCGCTCAGCAGGGGCGGCTCATGGCGGGCATGCAAATTTTGCACGCCGGCCCAGCGCGCCATGGCGGCATCGTCCGGCAGCAGATCCGGCGAGGCCGGGGTTCGGCCTCGTGCCGTGTTGACGAAATCGAGCCAGATCGCGTCACCCAGCAGGGTGAACTCGGATTGGGTGATGATAGCTAGCTCTCCGCGACTTCGACTGTGTTCCTGCCGCCCCGTTTGGCCCGGTACAAGGCGGTATCGGCTGCAGCAAGCACGCTACTCACGGTGGTTCCGTGCTGCGGTGACTCGGCAATTCCCATGCTCAAGGTACAGCTCCCGAACTCCGGGTTGGTTTTCTCGATTTCGCGGAGACTGGCCTGCACCCGGGCGACGAAGACCCGTGCCTCCGCGGGCTTTGTCATCGGCAGGATGACCAGAAACTCATCCCCGCCCAGCCGTCCCACCACGTCCAGGGCCCGGCACTGCTTCCTGAGCACCTGACCAACCTGCACCAGCAACCGGTCGCCGGCCGCATGGCCCATGGTGTCATTCACCACCTTGAACCGGTCGAGGTCGAGCAGCAGCACACTGGTGTGGAGCTGATGCCGCAGACTCCGCGCAATCTCGGCAGCGAGCCGGTCTTCCAGCGCTCGCCGGTTGCACAATCCAGTCAGCTCGTCGGTCGTAGCAGCACTGTGCAGCTGCTCGACCAGCTCGGAATTCTTGAGCGCAATGGCAGCGGCAAAGGACAGCGTCGCAGCCAGCTCCGACTCGGCTCTTCCGTAGAGCTTGTCGCTGATTCTCGAGCCCAGCACCAGCACCGCCATTCTTTCGGCCCCGGCATCCAGGGGCACGACCAGCTCCGCTCCCGGTCCTACCAGCTCACTGATCGAGAGGTCGTCGCCGCCGATCGCGCTGCTCCCGGGCGGAAGCGCCAGGTCGAGAGCGGCTCGGTCGATAGGCGCGGGCCTCAGGCGGTCATTCAGCGACCGAAAGACGCGGGGGACGTAGGTCTCCCTCTCAGCCCGGTACAGGCAGGCCCACCAGGCAAAGAAAACCTCCGCCATGAAATCGAGGATCAGCTGCTCGGTCTCTTCAGTGGAATGCACCGACGAGAGCAACCGGGCCACCTGCCTCAGGGCCCGCAGTTGAAACGCGGCGTCGTCGAGCGAGGCCTGGCGCTCGAGCAGAATGCTGCGCAACTCGATAACTACGCTGAGTCCCAGCGCCAGCGGCATGGCCACTGAGCGCATCTCTTCCGCGACAAGGGGATCGGCGTGGATGGCCACCTCGGTTTGACCGCTGGCCAATCGGGCGACCTCGGCCGCATCCTCGAATCCGACTGGGGGCCCCACCCGGGCAACCGAATTGGTGGGCGAGGTGATGCTGAGCCAGATCCGCTCGCTCTGAAATCGGCGGACCAGGGCCACCCGGCAGCGCTCGAACAGCTCCCCTTCGGTTCGGGAGAGCCGACAGGCTGCTGCAAAAGCGCTGGGTAAGTTGGCGATGGATGGGTAAGGGGTGGAACCCATGGTCCCAAATGTACCAGCACCCCTCTCCGCGGGGGAGCGGGCGGAGAGGCTTGTGCCAGGGATGCTGACCCGCTACATTATCCCTAACGACTTATGCAGCATAGCCCTTTAGGGCCCCAGGGATTTCGGCTTTGCAGCCTGGGTGATCAAAACTGCTAAAGCTCCTGGTCCCGGCGAGCATGGCTCTGCCGGGATTTGTGTTTATGGCCCCTGCGTATTCAGCGTCGGAGAGCAGCCGCGACAGCCGTATCGGCCGGAAGACCGCCGTTGATATGCACCAACCCCACCGCCTGCCGCCAGTCGTCCTTGCCTCCCCACAACGTCACGAATTGCGCGCTTTGGGCATTTTCGTCCGCTTTCACCGCGTGACGGCCGGACACAACCGAGTCAGTGGCCTGCTGAACATGTCCACCCAGGATCAGGTCCAGCTTGGCCTCTCGCCCCAGCAGGTTCCGGTCGGCGTCGGTGCTCTGATGAGTGATGGCTACGATCAGGTCCGCGGAGTCGGCGACCAACCTCTGAATGGTCCGGTGAGCCGCGCTGTCGGGATTGGTACACCGAACGCCGGTGGGATACGCACCCTGAAGAGTTAATCCGAACAAACCCACCTTGTGGCCTGAGACCCGAACCGTGTCCCAGGGAACGACCTTGGGAAACGGAGTTCCGTCCGGCCGAGTGCAGTTGCTCGAGATCCAGGTGAACTGGGATTCTGCCACCAGGGAGGCCAGGGCATCGGCACCGAGGTTCAGCTCATGCTCGCCGAAGGTGGCAAAATCCAGGTGGGCACGATTGAGCAGATCCACCATCCGCTTTGCATCCGAGCCCAGCGCGTTCCCTGCCAGGACAAAGAGAATAGGCCCTTGATCCGCCAGCCGCTGTCGTACCGTAGCCACTCGGGCAAGCCCTCCCAATCCATTGGGCAGGGTATCGGGCAGCTGCACGTCGTTGATGGAGAGGAAGCGAACCGGATCGAGCGGAATCGGCGGCGGCGCGCCGCCGTAGCAGCTCAGGGTAAGCGCCAGCAGGATCAATGCGAGACTCCTCACAGATCCACCTCGCGCTGTCGCAGGCTGCGAACCAGATCGGCGCTCATGAGCCGCAGCTCCGACATCATCTCCCGTTGGGGCCAGTCCGTGCGCGAGGTGAGTATCTCCAGCATGGAACGGTACCACCAGATGGTTTGCGCCGAGCCGGCCCGGGAAACCGTGCGGAGGTATTCGACACCGAGCCGCCTTAGCGCGGTCATGGTGGACCCGCAGGCATGAATCTCATCGGCCACGCAGATGTCGAGTGCCCGCGGCTCGGCGATCGCCAGCTGAGTCAGGTATTCCTGCTTTCGCGCCTGCCATGCCCGCTCGCCGCCTCGACGGTCGAACTTCGGCTCCAGCGCGTCCTTGGCCACTGCCAGGACCACAGGACCGAACTTGTCGGCGATCTTCCGCTCCAGTTCCGGCCGCTTGTCGGGGAGAGCCTCCTCCAGCACATGGTGGAGGATTCCGGCGACAATGGTGATCTGGTCGCAGTCGTAGCGGGCCAGGATGATGGCGACGTTGGCTGGGTGCGCCAGGTAGTCCATTCCTGCCCCGACGGGGGCCATGGCACCGTGGTATTTGGCGGCAAAGGCAAACGCGTGATTGATGCGGTCGGAGTAGCCGTTCATCCTCAGCGGGGCAGAAGGGCAGCGGGGCAGAAGGGCAGCAGGACGTCAGCGGCAGCTCGCAGGTAGCTCACTCTGCTCCGACTGCCAAGCCGCCCCGCCGCCCCGCCGCCCCGCTTACGGAATGCCAAGAAGCTTATGCGTCTGCAGGCTGAGCCGCCAGCGCGGATGGGCCAGACAATAGCCGAGCGCAGCCGCGGTGTTGGCCTGTCGTTCCGGTCCGTCCATCGGCTGCAGATAGAAGTGCTTGAACTCGAGACTCTCATATTGACTGGGCTCGATGCCGCTCTGGGGAAACACCAGCTTCAGCTCGTCCCCGCAATGCACCACCAGGGTGGCATCGGCCTTGGGGCTCACGCACACCCAGTCGATGCCAGGGGGTACCGCCTGGGTGCCATTGGTCTCGACCGCAATCTCGAATCCTGTTCGGTGGAGCGCGTCCAACAGAGGCTCATCCAGCTGCAGCAGTGGTTCGCCGCCGGTGCACACCACGAAGGGCCGGCTCGCGTTGTCGCTCGGCCAGGCTGCGAGGACGGCACTCGCCAGCTCATCGGCCGAGGCAAAGCGTCCACCGCCGGGCCCGTCGGTGCCCACGAAGTCGGTATCGCAAAAGCGGCATGTTGCCTCGGCCCGGTCCTGCTCCCGGCCGCTCCAGAGATTGCAGCCGGCAAAGCGGCAAAACACCGCCGGCCGTCCTGTGTTGGCGCCTTCACCCTGGAGCGTGTAGAAGATTTCCTTGACTGCGTAAGTCATAAGAACGTGACCGGGAAACGAAAAACGTGGGTCCCGCTCACGCTTTTCTACTCCCGCTTGTTATCTGGTATTCCGCCGGATCCTGGAGCCCCAGCTCCCGAAAGCCCTTGAGCCGAAGCTGGCAGGCATCGCATCTGCCGCAGGCCGCACCATCCGGGGACGGGTCATAACAGCTGACCGTAACGCCGTAATCCAGTCCCAGAGACAAACCCCTCTCGATGATTTCCCGCTTGGTGAGCTGGATCAGTGGTGTGTGGATGGTAATCCTGCGTCCTTCCTCCACGCCCGCCCGGGTCGCCAGATTGGCCATGCTCTGGAAGGCTTGGAAGTATTCCGGCCGGCAGTCGGGGTATCCGCTGTAGTCGAGCGCGTTGGCTCCGATGAAGATGTCGCTGGAGCCCACCACTTCCGCTACGCCGAGCGAGAACGACAGAAAGATGGTGTTCCGAGCGGGCACGTAGGTGGTCGGAATTCGCTCCCCGATAGACGTCAGCGGCGTGTCCTTAGGGACCGCCAGGTCATCCGTGAGGGCCGATCCACCGATCGCGCGGAGGTCGATGTCCAGGATAAGGTGACGGCTCACGTCCAGTAGCCGGGCCACCTTCCGCGCGGCGTCCAGCTCCACAGCATGCCGCTGGCCGTAGCGGAAACTGACTGCCACCAGATTAAATCCCTGATCTCTCGCTATGGCGCCGGTGGTGGCCGAGTCCATTCCGCCGCTCAGCAGCAGGACGGCTGTTGGGGCGTTCATCGCGTAAAGCTACTGCTCGCTTCTGCTCCAAGCACATGCCGGAGGGCAGCCTCGAGGTCAGGATATTCGAATCGATATCCGCTCTGGAGCAGCTTGGCTGGATGTA
>DASUVR010000087.1:0-10042 GCA_036378855.1 Gemmatimonadales bacterium
AGGTCGCCATTGGCCACCGCCGTGGTGACGTCGGCGATGTTTCTGACCTGCGCCGTCAGATTTCCGGCCATGGAGTTGACGCTGTCGGTCAGGTCCTTCCAGGTGCCACCCACGCCGCGCACATACGCCTGACCGCCCAGCTTGCCTTCGGTGCCGACTTCGCGGGCCACACGGGTCACTTCGGAGGCGAATGAGTTGAGCTGGTCCACCATGGTGTTGATGGTGTTCTTGAGCTCGAGAATTTCGCCCTTCACGTCGACGGTGATCTTCTTGGAAAGGTCGCCATTGGCCACCGCCGTGGTGACGTCGGCGATGTTTCTGACCTGCGCCGTCAGATTTCCGGCCATGGAGTTGACGCTGTCGGTCAGGTCCTTCCAGGTGCCGCCCACGCCGCGCACATACGCCTGACCGCCCAGCTTGCCTTCGGTACCGACCTCCCGAGCCACCCGGGTCACTTCGGAAGCAAAGGAATTCAGCTGGTCCACCATCGTGTTGATGGTGTTTTTGAGCTCGAGAATTTCCCCTTTCACGTCGACGGTGATCTTCTTGGAAAGATCGCCATTGGCGACGGCGGTGGTGACCTGGGCGATGTTCCGAACCTGCGCCGTGAGATTGCCCGCCATGCTGTTGACGTTGTCGGTGAGGTCTTTCCACGTGCCGCCGACGCCCTTCACCCGGGCCTGGCCGCCCAGCTTGCCTTCGGTGCCGACTTCGCGAGCCACGCGGGTGACTTCGGAGGCGAACGAGCTGAGCTGGTCCACCATTGAGTTCACCGTCTTGCCGATCCGGAGGAACTCGCCCATGAGCGGCCGGCCTTCGATGTCGAGGGACATCGACTGCGAGAGGTCTCCGCGGGCCACCGCTCCGATGACGCGAGCCACTTCGCTGGTAGGCTGAACCAGGTCGCCGATCAGCGTGTTGACCGAGTTGACTGAAGCTGCCCAGGCGCCGGCCGCCCCGTGCAGGTGCGCCCGCTGAGTGATTTTCCCTTCCTTACCGACTGCCTGGCTTACCCGCTCGAATTCGCGGGCGGTTTCCCGGTTGAGATCGATGATATCGTTCAAGGCGTCGGAGATTTTTCCCGCGACACCCACCTGAGAGACCGGCATCTTGAGCGAGAAGTCGCCCTTGCGGACCGCGGTAAGCACCGCGAGGAGGTGATCGGTATCCAGAACATCGGAACCGGCTTGGACCGCAGGGCGGCCGTTCGGCCGGCGCTTGGACTTGCGTCCGTTGCCGGTCGTGCGACCGTTGGCGGTCGACTGTTCAGTCGGCATGGAAACTCCTGAAGGGCCTGATGCTGAAGCAGGGGATACGCAAAGTTGTGTGAGCTCCGCGAGCAGCGGCTGTGAGGCAGGTCACATGCGTTGAAAGAATGCGTAGCCGGCGGCTGGCGCTTGACTTAATGCCGGCAGTGAACACACTTCAGACTGACACTCAAGATAAACAGCGGGCGGAGAGTTGGTACCCGGCCCTCCGCTCAAGCTTCCAGCCCGGCCCTGATGCTGCCAGATCCGCTCCGCATACTCATTCTGGAAGACGTGCCGATGGACGCCGAGCTCGTGGAATACGAGCTCGAGCGGGCCCAGGTCCCCTTCGTCTCCCGCCGGGTGGACACGCGGAACAACTTCCTCCAGGAGCTGGAAGGTTTTCACCCGCACGTGATCCTGTCGGACTATACCCTTCCGCAGTTCGATGGAATGAGCGCGCTTTCCCTGGCCCGGGAACGAGCCCCGAGCATTCCGTTCCTGATCGTCACTGGATCGGTGAACGAAGAGACCGCCGTTGGCTGCATGAAGGCCGGAGCGACCGATTACCTGCTCAAGAGCAATCTGGCTCGAATCGCCCCTGCCATCGAAGCAGCGCTGGAGCGTGAGAGCGCCCGCGCCGAAAAGATCAGAGCCGAGTTAGCCCTGTCCGCCAGCGAGCGACGGTTCCGCTCTCTGGTCCAGAACTCCTCAGATCTAGTGACCATCGTGGCCCCCGACGGCTCGATTCTCTATGCCAGCGATTCGGCCGAGCGGATCGTGGGCTACTCCCCCGCGTCGCTGGTCGGCACCACTCTCATGGACTACCTGGCCCCGGACGATGCGGAGCAGCTGCGGGCGTTGCTGCAGAACGGCGACAGCACCCTCGGCGGAACGAACCCCCTCGAGTTCTGCCTGCGCCGGAGCGACGGCACCCCGGTGTGGCTCGAGGCGGTGGGCACCAACCTCCTGACCGACCCCACCATTCGTGGCATCGTGCTGAACGCCCGGGACGTGAGCGAGCGGAAGCGCGCCGATACCGCCCTGAGGGAGAGCGAGGAGCGCTACCGCGATCTGTTCGACAATGCCAGCGATCTCGTCTGCATGGTCGACCCGGCGGGCGTGCTGCTCTACGCCAACCACGCCTGGCAGCAGGGAACGGGGTACGGAGCAGCCGAGATCGGAAACCTGCAGCTTTCCGACATTCTTCACCCCGATAGCCGGCAGCATTACAGCGGTGTGATCCGACGGGTGCTCGCCGGCGAGCGCCTGGACCACGTCGAGCTGGTGTTCGTTCCCAAATCCGGCTCCCCGATTACCGTCGAAGGGAACCTCAGCTGCACCTTCAAGGACGGCAGCCCATCGGTGATCCGGGGGATCTACCGCGACGTCACCGAGCGGAAGAAGGTGGAGGAGCATCTCCGCCGGGCCGAGCGGATGCAGGCGGCCGGGAAGCTCGCCGGCGGAGTGGCCCACGAGGTCAACAACATGATGACCGGCGTGATCGGGTTCAGTGAATTCGTCATCCGCACCTTCGACCAGAACGATCCCCGCCGCAGCGACATGGAAGAGGTCATCCGGGCTGCCACTCGCGCCGCCGACGTGACCCGCCAGCTCCTGGCCTTTACCCGACAGCAATACCTGCAGCCGCAGATGGTCGCTCTCAACGCAGTGGTTCTCGAGATGGAAAAAATGCTGCGGCGTTCGCTGGGCGAGGACAAGCAGCTGGAGCTCCGGCTGGCCCCTGAGCTGGGCCAGATCCGGGCAGACCGGGGGCAGCTGGAGCAGGTGCTCATCAATCTGGTGCTGAACGCACGCGACGCTTTGAGGGACCATGGCCGGGTAACCATCGAGACCAGCAGTGCGGTATGGGATGCTTCCTACGGCGAGCGCCATGGCGGGGTCGAGATTCCCCTGGGGCGCTACGTCATGCTCGCGGTCAGCGATAACGGCTGCGGGATGGATCCTGAGGTACAGGCCAGAATCTTCGAGCCCTTCTACACTACCAAGCCGGTGGGACAGGGCACCGGTCTCGGCCTGTCGACTGTTTACGGCATAGTGAAGCAGAGCGGCGGGTTCATTTGGGTGTACAGTGAGCCGGGCCAGGGCACGGTGTTCAAGGTTTACCTCCCGGAGACCGTGGCCGGGGAGCACGGAAAAGTCACTCACGAGCCCGGTCACGACGTTGTGGCTGAGCACGGGGTCGAAAGCGTGCTGGTCATCGAGGACGAGGATGTGGTGAGGAACCTGGCCATTCGTGGTCTGAGAGATCACGGCTACACCGTGATCGAGGCCATAAACGGGATCGAAGCCCTGGACTATCTGAAGCGATATCCCGGGAGCATTGATCTGGTTATCTGCGACGTAGTCATGCCGGAGATGGGCGGTCGCGAGTTCGGGCAGCGTCTGGCGCTGCTGGAGCCGGACCTTCCCGTCCTTTTCATGTCCGGCTATACCGGTGACGATGTGGTGCAGCGGGGGTTACTCGACCCGGGAGTCCCCTTTCAACAGAAGCCCTTCACTCCGGGAACTCTGGCCACCAAGGTCAGATCGATGCTGGACCAGCGGCCCCAGACCAGAGTCCGCCAGGTCTCCCATTAAATCCCGTTACGTTGAGTGCGATTTCGCGTCGCTTTCGGCGGAGCGGAATTCCAGGTGCTCCGCCCGCAGGGTAACAAACCCGCGTGGCGTCGCCAACCGGGCCAGTCGTTCTCCCGCCATGTTCACCATCCGTTGGGTAACGCCGGGAAAGACCGGCACCACCTGATACCACACGCTCGGATCGAGGTCCAGATACCGGCGCCGGTGTTCTTCCTTAAGTCGGGCCTGCACTCCGGGCATGTATGCTTTCCTCCTCTGCGTCTTTCCTGTCCTGCTAGTACGCTGGTGGGTCGCTGGCGGGGAAAGACTCCTTCGATCCCTCGTCCACTCTCTTGGAGTTGGGCCGCGACTCCGGTGTGGTGGAGGGTCCGGGTCCGATGGCCCGGGCCTTCTGCCGTCCCGAAAGCAGCTGCCGCAGCACGTACTGCAGGATTCCACCGTGCCGGTAATACAGTACCTCCTGCGGGGTATCGATTCGGATCGTGACCTCGAAGCGAACTACGGTACCGTCCTCCCGCCGGGCGTTCACCACCAGAGTGCGGCCGGCAGCGAACGCGGTCTCGATCGCACGGGCAAGGCCATCCAGATCGTACACCTCGCGTCCAGTAAGCCCCAGGCTCTCCACCGATTGCCCCGGGGTAAACTGCAGAGGAAGGATCCCCATCCCCACCAGATTCGAGCGGTGAATTCGTTCGTAACTCTCGGCGATCACGGCACGGATACCCTGTAGAGCGGGGCCCTTGGCCGCCCAGTCACGGCTGGAGCCGGAACCGTATTCCTTGCCCGCCAGCACCAGTAGCGGCGTCTGCGAAGCCTGATACCGTACCGCGGCGTCGTAAATCGACATGACCTCCCCGCTCGGCAGGTACGTGGTGACTCCACCCTCAGTACCCGGAGCCAGCCGGTTCCGGATTCTGGTGTTGGCAAAAGTGCCGCGCACCAGCACCTCATGATTGCCCCGGCGGGAGCCGTACGAATTGAAGTCGGCCGGGGCCACGCCCTGAGCGATCAGATAGCGTCCCGCCGGAGAATCTTTCTTGATGCTCCCGGCAGGCGAGATGTGGTCGGTGGTGACGCTGTCGCCCAACACCGCAACGACTCGCGCGCCCCGGATCTCACCCACCGAGGTGGGGCTCTCCTTCGACATGCCTTTGAAGTAGGGCGGTTGCCGGACATAGGTGGACGTGGGGGCCCACTCGAAGCGGTCGCCCTGGGGAACCTCCAGGCCGTTCCACCGCTCGTCGCCGGCAAAGACGGCGCCGTAGCTCCGCCGGTACATGTCGGATTGGATAGACGACTGGAGAGTCTTGTCCACCTCGGCCGAGCTGGGCCAGATGTCCCGGAGATAGACCGGCGTGCCCTCGGAATCGTGTCCCAGAGGCTCCTCCCGCAGATCGATGTCGATCCTTCCCGCCAGGGCAAAGGCCACCACGAGCGGGGGTGACATCAGATAGTTCGCCCGCACGTCGGAGTTGATCCGGCCTTCGAAGTTCCGGTTGCCGGACAGGACCGAGCAGGCCACCAGCTGCCGCCGCTGAATCGCCTCGGAGATCTCGGTCGGAAGCGGGCCCGAGTTGCCGATGCAGGTGGTGCAGCCATATCCCACGAGATTGAAGCCCAGCTGCTCCAGATAGGGAGTGAGTCCCGCCCGGTCGTAGTAGTCCATCACCACCTTGGAGCCCGGAGCCAGTGACGTCTTGACCCAGGGCTTCCGCTCGAGACCTCGCTCCACTGCCTTCTTGGCGAGAAGACCGGCGGCAAGCATCACCGAAGGATTGGAGGTGTTGGTACAACTGGTGATCGCCGCGATCACCACCGAGCCGTGGTCGAGCACCTCGGCCGCGTCTTCCAGCATCACCGCGCGCGTGGCCGGGGATGCGGGCGAGCCCTCGCCCCAGACACCCACGGCGGCAGGACCTTCACTCGAGCCCTTCGCGGCCTCCTTGCCGGGCAGGCTGGTGCCGGCCGGCAACAGGCTGGGCAGGGCATCACGGAACGAGCGGCGGGCCTCGGAAAGACGGATCCGGTCCTGCGGACGGCGGGGACCGGCAATGCTGGACTCCACCGTGGAGAGATCTAGGCTCAGGGTGTCGCTGAACACCGGCTCCGGCGACTGGGCTGAATGGAAGAGCCCCTGCTCTTTCATGTAGGCCTCGACCAGGGCGACGCGCTCCTCGGAGCGGCCGGTAAACCGGAGATACCGCAGGGTCACCTCATCGACGGGAAAGATTGCGCAGGTGGCCCCGTATTCGGGCGACATATTCCCGATGGTGGCCCGGTCGGCCAGAGCCAGGCTGGCGAGGCCCGGCCCGTAGAATTCCACGAACTTCCCCACCACACCCTTGCGGCGCAGAAGCTCGGTTACCGTGAGGACCAGGTCCGTCGCCGTGGCCCCCTCGGGCAAGCGCCCCTCCAGCCGGAACCCGATCACCTCGGGTATCAGCATGGAGACCGGCTGTCCCAGCATCGCGGCTTCGGCCTCGATCCCCCCCACGCCCCAGCCCAGCACCCCCAGGCCGTTGATCATGGGAGTATGCGAGTCCGTGCCCACCAGGGTATCCGGGTAGGCCTGAGGCAGCTCGCCGCTACGGGCGTGGGGATTCTCATCCGAGGTGAATACCACGCGGGCCAGATATTCGAGATTGACCTGGTGGACGATCCCGGTGTTCGGCGGGACGACGCGGAAGTTGTCGAAGGCTCGCTGGCCCCAGCGGAGAAACTGATATCGCTCGCGGTTGCGCTGGTAGTCGAGCTCGACGTTGGTCAGGAACGCACCGGAGGTTCCGAACGCATCTACCTGTACCGAGTGATCCACCACCAGCTCGACCGGCTGCAGCGGATTGATTCGGGCCGGATCACCGCCCAGGTCCGCCATGGCATCACGCATCGCGGCCAGATCCACCACCGCAGGAACCCCGGTGAAATCCTGCAGCAGCACCCGGGCCGGGGTAAAGGCGATTTCCCGGAGCGGCGGATGGGCCGGCGACCAGCCGGCCAGCGCTTCGATATCGTCCCGGGTAACGGTCACACCGTCTTCGGTTCGGAGCAGATCTTCCAGGAGAATGCGGAGAGAGTAGGGCAGGCGGGCGATGTCGATTCCATTCCGGGCCAAAGCGCTGAGGCGAAAGATTTCGTAGCCTCTGCCGCCTACCGTCAGCTTGGATCGGGCACCGAACGAGTCAGTCATGTTCATAAACTAAGCGATTTAGCCTATCGAGGCAGGGTTGCCGTACGCTGCCATAATGCTGACAATATCTCTGACAGTGGACAATCCGACCAGAGCCGTTTACAGTGATGGTCCGTTGATTGGATGTTCGTGGCATCCATCATCCCTCCCAATGGTCACAGCCGCAATGCCACACGCCGCAGACGGTGCAATGCCGGTCGTGGCCGGCAGCGCCAATTGCCTCATCGTGGATGACGAACCCAGCGTTCGTCGCTCGCTGTCCCGCATGCTTCAGGCTCAAGGGTTTCATTGCCTGGAGGCCTGCAGCGGGCGGGAGGGACTTCAGGTTCTGGAAAAGACCGGAGAGATCCCGCTCATCATTTCGGACATGAAAATGCCCGAGCTGGATGGCATGGCCTTCCTTGAGGTGGTGCGGCGGCAATTCCCCGACAGCTCGGTCATCATGCTGAGCGGCATGAGCGAGACCACAACGGCGGTGGACTGCCTCCATCTTGGCGCGGCCGACTTCCTGCTGAAACCCATCTCTCTCAGCGAGCTCCAAGCCCGGGTGAGTCGGGCGCTGGAGAAGCGGGCTTTGGTGCTGCAGAACCGGTTTTACCAGCAGCATCTCGAGCATCAGGTCCAGGCCCAGGCCCAACGCATTCAGGAGCTGTTTCTCCAGGGGGTCCAGATGCTGGCCCGAGCACTGGAGGCCAAGGACGCCTACACCCGGGGACACTCGATGCGGGTGAGTCAGTATGCAGTCGCCACCGCGTCCCGACTGGGGTTCACCGGGCAGGGGCTGGAGGGGATTCGGCTGGGAGGGGAGCTGCACGACATCGGGAAGATCGGGACCCGCGAGGCCGTGCTGCACAAACCCACTTCGCTGACCCCTGAAGAGTTCCGCCAGATCACCGAGCACCCGGCCCTGGGGGAGCGAATGCTCTCACCCCTGGCGCACGAGTCACCGGATGTGCTCAAGATCGTCCGCTCGCATCATGAGCGGCTGGATGGCCGTGGTTTTCCTGATGGTCTCAGGGGAGAGAAGATCCCGATCGAGGCGCGCATCGTGGCGGTCGCCGATTCCTTCGACGCCATGACGACGCGGCGCCCCTACCGAGAGGCCCGGCCGCCGGTCGAAGCTATGGGCGAGCTTCGCAAAGTGGCCGGCACGCAGCTCGACCCTGAGGCCGTGGAAGCATTCGTCGCTTCCTACCCGGATCCAAGTGTGTTACCTATCCCGGCCTGACGAACCGGCCTACAGTTCCCGCAGCATGGCGCGCATCCGGATGGCCAGCGCCTCGATCTCCCGCAGGCTGATGAGCGTCTCGGCATCGATTTTGGATTCGTTCAACAATAGCAGCTGGGTTTCGGCAAGCAGGGCGGACAGCGGATTTGATAGGTCATGGCGTAACCTACTGAGCCGCTCAGTATCGTTCATTGGAGTCTTACGCCAGGAGAGCAGAGAGGTGAAAAGCGCGGGTTGTACTGGATGGCCGGAACATTGTATCTCCAGGGAACGTTCCGCAATAGGGTGTCCCTCTTGACTCTAGGCTCTCAAGTGTCTACTTTCGGTTGCTTCTTGGTCACTTGGAAACTCCCCGTCTACACACCTTTTCGTTAGCCCCGGCCCAGTTTCACGGGCCACCACATACACAGTACAACCCCGCTGGATCTTGCACTTACATGATTCCCCATCCGGCCCGTCATATGGCGAGCCCGCCCGCTCCTGGAGTTCCTCTCGTGGATATCGCTGAGCTGAAGCAGAAGTCCGTCGCTGAGCTCCACACCCTGGCTGAGCAGTTGAACATTTCCAACTACTCGGGCCTCCGTAAGCAGGACCTCATTTTCCGGATCGAGCAGTCCCTGCTGGACTCCGACACCGTGATTCGCGGTGAAGGCGTGCTCGAGATCCTGCCGGAGGGCTATGGGTTCCTCAGAAGCCAGGATTGGAACTACCTCTACGGTCCGGACGACATCTATGTCTCGCCCAGCCAGATCAAGCGGTTCGATCTCCGCACCGGCGACACCGTCATGGGTCAGGTCCGGCCGCCCAAGGAGGGGGAGCGCTACCTCGCTCTGCTCAAGGTCGAACAGGTCAACTTCGAGGAGCCGGAAAAAACCAAGCATCGGATCGCCTTCGATAATCTGCGACCCCGGTATCCTGATGCCCGCATCCGGCTGGAGCGCAAGAACGGCGATCTGTCCATGCGGGTGGTGGACCTGCTCGCGCCGCTCGGCAAGGGCCAGCGGGCCCTCATCGTGGCGCCGCCCAAGGCCGGCAAGACCATCCTGATGCAGAAGCTGGCCAACGCCATCAGCGAGAACCATCCGGAGATCGTCCTCATCGTGCTGCTGATCGACGAGCGGCCCGAGGAGGTCACCGACATGGAGGAGAACGTCAAGGCGGAGGTCATCTCCTCCACCTTCGACGAGCCGGCCGACCGCCACGTGCAGGTGGCGGACATGGTGATCGAAAAGTCCAAGCGGCTGGTGGAGCACGGCCGCGACGTGGTCATCCTGCTCGACTCCATCACCCGGCTGGCCCGGGCCCACAACGTCGTGGTGCCGCACTCGGGCAAGATCCTGTCGGGTGGTGTGGACGCCAACGCGCTGCAGAAGCCCAAGCGGTTCTTCGGCGCCGCCCGGAACATCGACAAGGGCGGCAGCCTCAGCATCATCGCCACCGCGCTGGTCGACACCGGGAGCCGGATGGACGAGGTGATCTTCGAGGAGTTCAAGGGCACCGGCAACAGCGAGCTCGTCCTCGACCGGCGCCTGGCCGACCGGCGCATCTATCCCGCCATCGACATCCAGAAGACTTCGACCCGCAAGGAAGAGCTCCTCAGGGACAAGGACGAGCTCAACCGGGTCTACCTCCTGCGCAACTTCCTGGCGGACATGCCGCCGGTCGAGGCGCTCGAGTTCCTCCTGGAGCGGATGAAGCGGACGAAGAACAACAAGGAGTTCTTCTCCACGATGGCCCAGTAGACCGCCGCCAGGCGTTCTTCCCGCGTCATTCACGGAT
>DASUVR010000088.1:0-5857 GCA_036378855.1 Gemmatimonadales bacterium
GCCTCTCCTCCCTCGGCCAACTGGTAGATCTCGAAGTCGGCGAAGAGCGCGGGAGCTTCCCGCTGGAGGACACGGAGACAGGCCGCAGCCATCCGGCGAATCTCCAGCTCCGCTCCCTCTCCCAGGCGAAGCTCCAGCATGGTGCGCCAGGCCCGGACATTGGCGCTGACCACGATCTTCACCTCAGTGGCATTGGGCAGAACGCTACGTGCCGCCTCTCGGGCCAGTTTCCGACGGTGGACCTTGTTCTCGACCCAATCGTAGCGAGCCATCAGCCGCTCCACCGCCTCTACGTAGGCCCCCTGCGCCTGCTCGACCTGTCTGGTCCAGGCCTCTTCCAACGCCGCGTCGCCCATGATGGCCGGAGGCATGACGAACGCGGCGTGTGACTCGTCGACATAACGCTGTGACAGCTGGGAGAAGCCCCAGCCGGCCCGGTGCCGGACCAACTCGTGGCTGCAGGAGCGGGAGATCCCCTCGATCAGCATCACGTAGGTCGAATGCTCGAAGACCGACCCGTGACCCTGCTTGAGAATGTTCTGGAGATACTCGGCGGTGCTCCGGCCCGCCGGGTTATGCTGGCTCATGTAGCAAAGGCGCCCGGCGAACTCCGCGATCCTTTCGCCATCGCTGGATTCACCCTTCCACTGGACCGGCAGATGGGCCGGCTCAAGGAACTGGGGACGGGCGATGAGCGTGACGCGGGGCTGTCTGATGATCTCCATGGCGGATTCAGCAGTCAGGAGACGGGAGTCGGGATTCTGGAGCTTGGAGTCAGTGGACATGTAGGAATCTAAGGTATGGGTTTGGAACGACGACTGCCTGGAATATCTACCGAGCACTGGTCCCCCGACTCCTGACTCCTGACGCCTGACTCTGATCGGCAATCTCCAATCTATTCCTGCCATAGCCACCGGTCTGCTCGATTTTCCGAAGAGCCAGCTCCACGTCGGCGGGTATGGGGACGGCGCCTTGCCCGACCTTCAGCCGCCCGATGGCAGGCTCGTCGGACGGCAGGATAACGCCGGGATTCAGAATGCCCCGGGGATCGAAACTGTTCTTGACCAGACCGAAGAGGGAAACGATCTCCCGGCCGAAGACCCGTTCGAGCAGGTGGGCTCGAAGCCGACCGTCGCCGTGCTCACCGGATGGCGTGCCGCCCAGCTCGACCACGCAGTCGGTCACCTCCTCCAGTAGCTCGGCGACGGAGCGCTCCCATCCACCCCGGTGAGTTTCAGGCAGAAGATTCACATGGATGTGGCCGTCCCCGGCGTGCCCAAACATGACGACCGGGATATCGCGCGCGGTGGACGCCTGGCGGACAAATTGGAGATAGCGTCCCATCTCGTCGATGGGCAGGCAGGCGTCCTCGATCACCTGAAGCGATCGGCGCTGCTCCGGAAGCCCTGCCAAAATCGGGCTCGCGGCCCGGCGAATGCTCCAGAGCCGTTCAGCCGCTTCAGCGGTAAACGCAGTATCCACTGAATGGGCAATGGGACGGAGACGGGCCGTGGCCAGCAGAAGCGCCTCCCTGAGCGAATCGGGATCGTCGCGCTCGATCTCGATCAAGAGTACCGCCTCCGCCTCGCTGAATCGGAAAGCAGCTCCCGCCAGCGTATCCCTGGCGAGCAGGTCGAGAAAGGTCCGATCCAGCAGCTCAATCGCAGAGGGCTGGGAGGGAAGGGTGACTCGTACTGCCTCGCTGAGGGAATCGAGCGACCGCAAGGAGGCCCGGAGTCCGGCACGATGGCTCGGCGAATGGTCTAGGCGCCATTCCACTTCGGTCACGATGCCCAGGGTCCCTTCCGCCCCGATGACCAGGTCCAGGACGTCTCCGGATACCACGAACGAGTCGAGCGCGTACCCTGAGGAATTTTTGCGGGTGTGGGGGAACCTGCTCTCGATCTGGGCGGAACCCCGGAGGATTGCTGGAGCCGCGTCCCGATAGAAGCGATGGACAGCGCTCGAGCCAGTCGAAGGAGGTCCTCGTCGAAGCGCTACCGATTCTCCGTCGGCAGTTATCAGGGCCACCGATTCGACCCATTGGCGCACACTCCCGTACCGCACCGACCTCGGCCCCGCCGCATTGGTGGAAACCATGCCGCCCAGGGTAGCCCATGCTCCACTGCTGGGATCGGGCGGTAGCCGAAGACCATAAGCCGCAGCAGCGTCGTTGAGTTGGCCGAGTGTCACTCCGGCGCTGGTGATCGCCCGGCGCGAATTGGGCTCGACTTGAAGGCGCCGGCTGCTGAGCTGAGTCAGGTCGACGATGACACCTTCACCGACATTCCCGCCTCCCATCGCACTACCGGCACCTCGGGGGATCAGCGGGATGCCAGAGTCGGCTGCCCAGGCCAGTAAGCTGATCAGATCCGCTTCGTCCCGGGGAAGGCAAACGGCTCGAGGCAGGATCCGGTAAATCCCGGCTCCCTCGGAGTAGGCGGCGCGAGTGCGGGGGTCGTCCCGAAATTGCCCCTTGATGTCGGAAGGCGGCAGCATCGCCCTAAGCTAACTATCTTGTCACCATGGCTGAGCTTCCTCGCGCTCAACTCATCCATATCGATGTCGATCGCCGGCTGGGCCACGAGTGGGACGAGTGGGACGGCCGGCCTCTGCCCAATCAGGGCAACTACGACTCCCCGCCCGCCTTGTACTTCGCCTGGTCGGCCTTGACCCTGGCTTTGGTCCTGGGAGTGGTTGGCTTCGCCCTCTTCCTTCTGGGACCCAGGCTTGGCGCAGTTCACTCCCGAGCTCCGGCCGTTCTCTGGAGTGGGCTACTCGTGGCCGCTGCGCTCCTCTGGCTGTGGTGGGTGCTCCTCCTCGTCTCGTTTCTCGCTGGCCGTGCACTCCTGCCCGAGCGGCTGGCCGAGCGGGGACCGTTTCTGCGGCTGATGCGTCTCACCTCACGGGTAGCGGATTGGTTTGGCCGAAGAGATTGGGTCGAGAATGCAGCAGTGAAGGTGTACAACGCGCTGGCAGCCTCCCGTGGACGGAAGGTCGGGAAGGGGGAGCTGTTGCTGCTGATCCCCCGCTGCCTGTCGAAGGTGACGCTGGACGGGGTCCTCGGTATCGCGGGGAAATATGGAGTGCCGGTCTTCGTGGCAACCCGGGGTCAGCTGGCCCGGCGGGTCATCCGGGAGCGGCGGCCGCGTGCGGTTGTGGCAGTGGCGTGCGAGCGGGACATGGTGAGCGGGCTCCACGATGTAGCTGGCAAAATCCCAGTGCTGGGACTAACCATGACTCTGCCATCCGGACCCTGCAAAGATGCAGCGCTCGATCTGGTCCAGCTGGAGCAGTGGGTTCGCTCGTACGTGGTCTGATTCGATCTACTGAACGTCGGGCGGCGCTTCCCGCGCTCCGGCGGGTGCCGGGGTTTCGGCCTGAGGCGGCGGTGGTCCCCCGAACCGCTTGACCAGCTGCTGTAGCACTGAATCCACTTTGACTGCCACAGGATGCTTTGCGGGGACTTGCCGGTCGAGCTCGCGCGGAGGCAGCGAGGGGTCGGCCAGCGCCCTGTAGGCGGTTTCCACGGCCAACTGGGAGCTTCCTGGCCGGGCCGGGTCGGCCCAGGCTCGAACTCGTACCACTCCCGGCCCTAGAGAACTGCTCCGGCTCCGCCCCGTCTTCGCGTCAAACCAGCGGGTTTCCAGGTACGCATCCCGAACCAGGACCTTGGTCACGGGCACCGAGTCTGCGCGCAGCGCGGCCGCCAGCTGCCGGGTGGCCTCTGCCGGTGTGAGACGAACCTCGGTGCCGGCAGCATCAGGCAGCGGGCTGAAGACTGGCCGGCCGGTGTTGGGTTGGCACGCGGCCCCGAAGATCAGAGCCAGCGATGCAATCGAACCACGCACCTAGTCCTGGTGCGGCGGAGTGCCGGGTGGATGCGAGTGGGCGTGAGGCGGAGTGCCAGGCGGGTCCACGTGGGCTGGAGCCTCGGAGTGACCGGAGTCGGCGGATGGAGCAGGCGATTCCTCGTCGCCGCCGTGGTGGTGATGTCCTTCGCTCCGCTCGTGCAGCTCTTCCTGAAGCACTGGGGTCGGAATGGCTGCCGCATGCTCGAATACCAGCCTGCCGCCGTAGTTCGCCGTCACGAACAGGATCCCGACACCGATCAGAGTGAGCACCAAAACGATGTTGCGCTCACCTGAGCCCATCTTCCGCTCCCGTACGATGCGCCAGAGCGCCAGCACCGCAAACACTCCGAGTGTGATCAGGGCAAACTTCTCATGAGTCTCCATGACCTCGTGCACCGCCTCGCCGTGGGCGATGTGCTCCTCGGCCTGAAGGCCGGAAATTACCGCTAACGCTCCACCAACCGCCCCGACCACGAGGGTCCAGAAGCTCACCAGGCGGAGCCCCTCCCGCTTGGTGGCCAGTGCTGCCAGGTCGAACAGGAGGGCGGTGAACAGCAGGGCCGTGGGAAGGTCGTTCAGGGCAGCGTGGAGGCGGGGCCAGTCGTAGCCGAGCATGGTTTCTCCTTATATACGACCCAATCCTAAGTCCACAGGCACCGGCGGATCGACCGCATAATCATAAAACCCCCGGCCGTTTTTGCGGCCTTGGAACCCGGCGACCACCATTCGCTGCAGCAGGGGGGGCGCGGCATAGCGCGGCTCCCGGTAGGCCTCGAACATGATCTCGGCGATTCGGACAACCGTGTCGAGACCGATGTAGTCCATGAGGGCAAGTGGGCCCATGGGGTGTCCGCAGCCAAGCTGCATGCCCCGGTCCAGATCGGCCGTGGAGGCGACTCCCCGCTCCAAAGCGCGAGCGGCATCCAGAAGGAACGGAACCAGCAGCAGATTGACGATGAAGCCGGGATTATCGGTTGCGGCAATTGGCTCCTTGCCCAGGGCTCGGGCGAAATTGAACGCCCGATCGAACGTCTCCGGGCTGGTCGTGACCGTTCTTACCACCTCGACCAGGGGCATCAACGGCACCGGGTTGAAGAAGTGAAGACCGACGAACCGGTCCGGCCGCTGAGTGGCAGCCGCCATGGCCGCAATGGTTAAGCTGGACGTGTTCGAGGCAAAGATGGTTGTAGGGGGACAGAGTCGATCGAGCTCGCGCCAGAGCTGGTTCTTGAGGGCCAGATCTTCAGTGACCGCTTCGATCACGATGTCACAGTCTTTCAGGTCGGCCATCTCGGTGGTAAAGGAGAGCCGGGCCAAGGCCGCGTCACGGTCCGCCGCAAGCAGCTTGCCCTTCTCCACCAGCTTGCCCATCGATTTCTGGATCCCGGATCGACCTCTCTCCAGGAGCGGAGCATTGACGTCGCGCGCTACGGTGGTGAATCCGGCGCTCGCGCATGCCTGGGCGATGCCGCTGCCCATGAGCCCGCAGCCTAGCACGCCCACCTTTTTAATCTGGCTCATCCAGAATCCTTGATTACGACTTGAGGGCTTTTCTCAGCTCGTCAGTGAGCAGACCCATGAGCCCCGACCGATCGTTGGCCTTGATCGGTGGCGCACCTCCGCTGCTCTCGAGCGAGTCGAGAGCTCTCTCGAGGCCGAGTTGCATGCGGGCAATGGCCGGGCCGTACCGCCGAAGAACCGTGTAGCCCACGGCCATCGCTATCGGCAGGGGCAGAATCGCCACCGGCAACAGCGCGCCGAGCGCTACCATTGCGCCGGTGGCAGCCGCGCCGGTGCCGGCCAGCGCGGTCCCGCTGGCCAGATACTCATTTCTCACCTTGCGGGCATCGGCCAGCAGGGTGACATGGGAATAGCCTGATTCGAGACCAAGGATGGTGGCCGAAACGGTGGCGGCACGGGACAGCATGAACGGCTGCTTGCCGGCGCCCAGTGCCGCGGCGGAACGGCGGACGGCCGCCTGAAATCCGCCGAGCGGCTCCCAG
>DASUVR010000089.1:0-3314 GCA_036378855.1 Gemmatimonadales bacterium
CCGCCTAGTACAAAAACGGCAATAGGTGGCGCACACGGGAGAGACCAGAAAGAGCGCCCGGTCGGGGTAACGATGGGTGATGTTGGGAACGGGGCTGTCGGCGTCCTCGTTGAGCGAGTCCACCATGCCGTCCACCACATCCAGCTCTTCAACGGAGGGAACGTACTGACGCCAGATCGGATCGTTGGGCGACTTGATCAGCTCGACCATGGCCGGCGAGATCCGGAATTCGAAGTTCTCGGCTGCCTGCCGCAGACGGTCGAGCTCAGGGAAGTTCTCGGGACCGAACTTCTGGGCCAACGCCTCGAGCGAGGCGATCGAGTTCTTTTTAAGGACCTCCTGCCAGGTTTCCGCCATACGCCCTCCAAAATTGCTCCTCATCCCGAGCACCGCGAGGGATCTATTCAGCGCGGGCGGGATCCCTCACTGCGTTCGGGATGAGGTGCGGTTCTGGTTCTATTCTCCCGCTAACCGCTCACTTTCTTCACAAACACCACCTGGTCGTCACCTGGTGCGTAGAAGTCGGGGATCACCGAGATCGGTGAGTATCCCCGGCCCTGATAGAATGCTCGAGTGCCCTCATAGTCTGCCCGCCCGGCGGTTTCGATCACGATCAGCCGGGCCAGACCGGCAAGCCGGCGCTCCAGCTCCAGCAGCAGGGCCGTGCCGATGCCCGTGCCCTGAGCCTCGGGATCCACCGCCATCCAGTACAGATCGTAGGTGCCGAGGGTGCAGGGGGTGGGCCCCCAGCAGATCCAGCCAACGAGACGGCCGTCCAGCTCGGCACCGAGCAGGTTATAGGTGTTGGTGGGGCGGCCACTGACTGCCTCGTCGAAGACCTCGAGCGCGATGGGGACCTCATCTTCGCGGAAGAGTCGCACCGACCGGGTGATCGCCTCTATGCGGTCCCGGTCGGCTGGAGTAAGATCGCGAAGATGGGGGGAGACGATGGTGCCGCTCACGCGGCGGACACCCCGCTGACCAGAGCCGCGGCGGCCCGATGGCTCTGCGAGCGAGTGAGCGCCTCATCAACGATCTGCATGACCAGATCGTCGTAGCTCCAGCCGAAGGCTCGGCCCATCCGGGCGAGACCCGCATTGCTGGAGAGGTCTGGGGTAGGATTGACCTCGAGTACGTAAGGCTGCCCATCCTCGCTCAGACGCATATCGATGCGCCCATAGCCTTCGCCCTCGGCCATCTGCTCCCAGGCGGTCCGGGCTACCTGGGCGATGCGCTGATGCAGCTCGCTCTCGAGCTCAGCCGGACAAACCGGGATCGTGCCTTCATCTTCCGGGCTCCCCGGGATCCACTTGGCCGCGTAGCTCACGATGGGCCAGGTGCCATCGGGCAGGTCGTCGAACCGGATTTCCGCGATGGGCAGCATCCGCTTGCCCACAAACCCAACGTTGAATTCGCGTCCGGCGACGTACTCCTGGATGACGACTTCCTCGAACTGCTCCAGCATCTGGGCGACCCGCCGCTTGAGGGCGCGCTTGCTGGTGCACACGGCGCTGTTGTCGATGCCGACGCTCGCATCCTCGGCGGCCGGCTTCACGATCGCAGGCAGGGGAAACTCGGATGGACCCTTGTTGGCTTGGGCCAGGGTGAAGGTCGGCACCGGAACCCCGGCCGATGAGAGCAGGGTGTTGGCCACGTGCTTCCGATGACAGACGGTGGTGGGCCAGGCCCGGCAGCCGGTGAAGGGGACGCCGGTCAGCTCGAGGGTCCCCACGACCAGGTCCTCGAACCGGGCGTGTCCGTTGATGCCCTCGCAGAGATTGAAGACCAGATCGGACCGCCGTACCCGGGAGAGCCAGCGGAAGTCGCCATAACGCACCGGCAGGAGCTCCACCTCGTGCCCTCGCCGCCGGAGCACATCGCGCACCTCGTGGACGTTGGCCACCACCGCGGCTACGTCCTGGGGACTCCACTCTTCGCTGCCGGCATCGAAGAGGATCGCGACTTTCATCAGGCCACCTCCGCCAGGAGTGAACGACCGCTGATCCGCCGCCAGGCAACATCGGCGACGGCGCGGACCAGATCGTCGTAGCTCATTCCGGCCGCCGCGGCGGCCTTGGGAAAGCAGGAATGGTCCCGCGGGTCAGGCAAAACGCCCGGCAGCGGGTTGAGCTCGACGACCATCGGGCGACCATCCGCGTCGCAGCGTACATCGACGCGGCACCAGTCGCGGCATTCCAGGGCGTGGTACGCTCCGAGCGCGGCCGCCCGAATTTCCTGGGCGAGACTCTCGGGGATGCGGGCCGGGCACTCGTAGATCTCCAGGGGATTGCTCGGAGTATCCCAGATCCACTTTGCCTCATAGCCGTAAATCGGTGGCGCTCCCTTGGGCAGCATATCAAAACGCATGCCGATGATCGGGAGGCAGCGCGCTTCTTCGCCGTTGCCGAGGATGGCGACGGTGAACTCCTGACCGGGCAGATAGGTCTCGACGATCACCGGCTCGGCGTAGGTGGCGAGCAGATGAGAGACCTGCCGCACCAGCTGCGACCGGTTCTTACAGAGACTCCGAGTGGTCACGCCCTTGCCCGACCCCTCGAAGGCCGGTTTGACGAAGAGCGGGAATGGGAGATTCACTCGTCGGGCATCGTCCGGCGACCGGGCAACCATGAAGGGCGCGTTGGGTACGCCGTGATAGGAGAGGATCTCCTTGGCTCTCCCCTTGTGGAGCGCGAGACCACAGGTGAGCGGATCAGACGCGTGATACGGGATCCCGAGGAACTCGCAGATTGCAGGAACGTGGGCTTCGCGGCTCGGTCCGTAGAGGCCTTCGGCGATGTTGAAGACGAAATCGGGACGGAGCAGCGCGAGCCGAGCGGGAAAGCTGCTGTTGGCCTCGAGGCGGTAGACCTGACCTACCGTGCTGAGCGCCCGCTCCACCGCATTGATGGTGGCGGGCTCGTCCCACTCGGCGTAGAGGTCTGGTTGAGGGAGATCGGGTCGGAGGGCCCGACTGGGAGGCTCGTCGGATGAAGGGGAGTCGGAGTTCGCCCCGGCTGGGTTAGCCGGCGCCTCGGGTTTGAGATTAAAGGCGAGTCCGATCCGAACTGCCAAATGATCCCCTTCTACAAAAAAGGCCGTCCGCGAGAGACGAGCCAGGACGAGTCGAACGATCGACGCAACTAAAGTAAGAAAAACGTTTTTGGGGCACAATACTTTTTTGGAAGAAAGTGGTGGTGAGTTTTTGAAGAGTCGGGAGTCGGGAGCTAGGAGCTGGGACTTTTTTCCTCATCCCGAGTGTAGCGAGGGATCTTCTCCGAAGGTCTCGACAGCGGTCAACTTCCCCATAGCAGATC
>DASUVR010000090.1:0-2938 GCA_036378855.1 Gemmatimonadales bacterium
CGCTGGAGAACATTGCTGAGGCGCTGGCCCACAGTCATGATGCTGATGAGCTTCACGCCAGCGTCCAGCTTGAAGCAATTGCTTTCGCACCTCCAGCCCAGTTGTACGCGACACTCGACTTCGCACGGAAGGGACTTCGACGGAGCTGAGCGGGACGGTGTCCGCTCGGGCACGGCTAGCACGACGAGCAACAGAATATTGCTTCGGGTGTTGTAAGCACGCTTTGCTTCACGGTCGATAGCGCTGGCTGCGCCTTTGAGATTGTTGAAAGCTGCCGTGGTCTACCACCGTCCAATCCTCGTCGGCTGATGGTGCTGTAACAGAGCTTCCATCTGGCGTCGGCCTGGACAAGATCAACTTCTGTCGACGGCAACTGAATACTGACCACGGTGCGGCAACTGAAAATTGACCAGCTTCCCCGTGACCCTGGCCGAAGTCGAGCCAGGGAGGAAGCAGGTGCTGATCGTGGAGGATTGGGCTGAGATCCGCCGGCTGCGCAAGTCGGAGGGGGTTTCGATCTCAGAGATTGCGCGGTTGATTGGTTGTTCTCGGAACACGGTTAAGGCGGCGTTGGCCAGCGAGGAGCCACCCAGGTATGAGCGGGTGCGGTCGGGATCGCTGGCGGATGCCTACGACCGGCGGATCCGGGAGTTATTGACAGCGTTTCCGCGGATGCCGGCGACGGTGATCGCGGAACGGATTGAGTGGCCGTATTCGATTCGCACATTAAGCACCCGGGTGGCTGAGCTGCGGCCGATTTATCTGCCACCGGATCCGGCGTCGCGCACTAGCTATCTGGCTGGGGAGATCGCCCAATGTGATTTCTGGTTCCCGCCGATCAGGCTGCCGGTCGGGTTCGGGCAGACCCGCACCCCCACCCAGCTACCGGTGCTGACCATGATCACCGGCTATGCCCGCTGGGCCTCCGGATTGTTGCTGCCGACCCGCCGGGCCGAGGACTTGTATGCCGGCTGGTGGCGGCTGCTGCAGCAGCTGGGTGGGGTGCCCCGGGTGCTGGTGTGGGACGGCGAAGCCGCGGTCGGCCGGTGGCGGCCACGGCAGCCACAATTGACCGCGGCGTGCCAGGGGTTTCGCGGTGTGCTGGGCACGAAGGTGGTGATCTGCAAACCCGGCGACCCGGAGGCCAAGGGGATCATCGAGCGGCTACACGATTATCTGGAACGCTCCTTCCTGCCCGGCCGAGCCTTCACCTCTCCGGCCGATTTCAACACTCAGCTTCAGGCCTGGTTGGGAATCGCTAACCGACGCCGGAAGCGGTCCTTGGGCTGTTCCCCGGCGGACCGGATCGCCGCGGATAAGGCGGCGATGCTCGCTCTGCCGCCGGTGCCGCCAAGCACTGGGTGGGAGCACACGCTGCGGCTGCCGCGTGACCACTACGTCCGGTTGGACAGCAACGACTACTCGGTACATCCCTCGGCGGTCGGCCGCCGAGTGCTCATCCGCGCCGATCTAGACCGGGTCCGAGTCTGGTGTGAAGGCGACCTGGTCGCCGACCATGAACGAATCTGGGCGCGGCACCAAACCATTTCCGATCCGGGGCATGTGAAGGCGGCGCGGATGCTGCGGCAGCAGCGGTTCGCGCTGGTGGCGCCGAGCACTGAAACCGAGGTCGAACAGCGTCGTCTCACCGACTACGACACCGCACTTATGGTTGCCGGATTCGAAGGAGGAAGGACATGGTGACCGGCACGAAAACCGCTCGCGATGTGTCCGCCGAGATCGTCTATCTGACGCGGGCGTTGAAAGCGCCCACCCTGCGCGAATCCGCGGGCCGGCTCGCCGAACGGGCTCGAAGCGAATCGTGGACCCATGAGGAATACCTAGCAGCCTGCCTGCAACGCGAGGTCGCCGCCCGGGATGCTCACGGCGGCGAAGACCGCATCCGGGCCGCCCGCTTCCCGGCCCGCAAAAGCATCGAAGAGTTCGACTTTGATCATGCTCGTGGACTGAAACGCGACCTGATCGCCCACCTCGCCACCTTGGACTTCATCGCCGGCAAGGAGAACGTGATCTTCCTCGGTCCACCCGGAACGGGGAAGACCCACTTAGCGATCGGACTGGGAATCCGGGCCTGTCAAGCCGGACATCGGGTGCTGTTCGCCACCGCCAGCCAATGGGTCGACCGGCTCGCCGACGCTCACACCAGCGGACGCTTGCAAACCGAACTGGCCCGGCTCAGCCGCTACCCGCTGCTGGTGATCGACGAGGTCGGCTACATCCCCTTCGAACCCGAAGCGGCCAACCTGTTCTTCCAGCTGGTCTCCAGCCGCTACGAGCGCGCCTCCTTGATCGTTACCTCCAACAAGCCATTCGGTCGCTGGGGCGAAGTCTTCGGCGACGAGGTCGTCGCCGCAGCCATGATCGACCGGCTCGTCCACCACGCCGAAGTCGTCTCCCTCCGAGGCGACTCTTACCGACTCAAAAACCGAGACCTCGGCCGGGTCCCATCCGACACAGCCGACCCCGAATGAACCCGGAACTGGTCAAATTTCACTTGCCGAAAACTGATCAGTTTTCGCTTGCCGTTGACACGCCGAGACGCTGACGGTGTATCTGCCGGGCGGGTTCGACATCTGGGTGGTGACGGTCACTCATCCGTCGCAGGCAATCCAGATCGAGGAGACTCCATGCCCAGCACCACCAAGGCACTACCCAAGAAGGCCGTTGCAAAGAAAACCGCCGTACGTAGGAACCACCAGTCCAGACGCGACGAAATGGAGCAGTTCATCTGCAACGTGGAGCCTTCGAAGGCAACAGAGAACGATTGGCAGTTCAGCGACGCAGTCACCTCCGGAGCGCTTGGTCTCGTGGCGGCGATCCCAACGTCGGTGGACCTTCGCGCACCGTGGTGGACGATCAACAATCAGGAAAGCACTGGATCGTGTGTCGGCTGGGCAACCGCTGACGCTGTAGTCCG
>DASUVR010000091.1:0-2997 GCA_036378855.1 Gemmatimonadales bacterium
CGCCAGTCGTCAGTCGTCAGTCGTCAGTGGGCCGGCTACCATCTTCGGTGAGCGCCACAATCTCGTGCAGGATGAGGCTTGTGATGGAACTTTTTTGATCCTTCGATGTGAAGGCTGCCGAGTAGAATGCCCTATGGGCGACTATCGGAACCTTTCTGTGTGGAAGCGTGCACACATGCTAGCACTTGGAGTCTTTCGATCGACTGCAAGCTTTCCTCTCAGTGAGCGCTATGGTCTCGCCGCACAACTCAGACGTGCAGCCACGTCAGTAGTATCCAACATCGCTGAAGGCTCGGGAAGGCATAGCAACCGAGATGAGATGCGATTCTTCAGAATTGCACGTGGCTCAGTCTCAGAGCTAGAGTGCCAACTTCTCCTCTCCCGAGATATCGGCTTTCTAGAGGTGCAGGCGTGGACACAACTGGATCACGATTGTCACGAGGTCGGCAAGATGCTCAACGGCTTGATCCGTTCCTACACAGGCAGACGTCAGACACATTAGTCTGGCGTCTGGCGTCTGGGGACTGGCGACTGCCATTTCACTCCTCCTCCACCCACCTCGGCCAATCCTGCTTCAGCAGCCGCGAAAGAGCCCGGTCGGCCAGAAGCCGTCCTCCGGTTTGGCAGCGGGCGCAGTAGTTGGTCTCGTTATCGGCGTAGCGAATGCGCTGAACTGGAGATCCGCAGACCGGGCAAGGTTTTCCGAAACGGCCATGCACCGCCATCCCTTCCCGAAAGGCGGTGACCTTTTCCGGAAAGTGGTCTCCAGCCTCCTGCCGCAGGCGCTCGATCCATTCCTTCAAGGTCGCCAGGGTAGCCTCGAACAGCGTCGCCACCTGCTCGTTGGTGAGCTTGCCGGTGAGTGCCAGGGGTGACATCCGGGCCCGGTGCAGGATCTCGTCTGAGTACGCGTTGCCGATCCCACTGAAGAGCCGTGGGTCGGTGAGGGCGCGCTTGAGCGTGTGATTCTCTGACCGCAGCCGCTCCGAGAAATCCTCGAGCCGCGCATCCAGCACTTCCAGCCCACCGCGCTCGAACGCTCGAAGTTGCTCGGACCCGGCCACCAGATGAATCGAGGCTCGCCGCTTGCTTCCGGCCTCGGTCAGCTGCAATGAGCCCTGGGGAAACTCCAGCGTCGCCAGCACCAGCTTCCCTCCAGATTTGGCCCCCGGCGGCTTCCAGCGGAGCCGGCCGGCAATCATCAGGTGAATCACGATGAAGAGCTCGTCTTCACACTGCAACACAATCCGCTTGCCCAGCCGCTCAAGTCCGATCACTCGCTTTCCCTCGTAGGCCGAAGGGGGAGGCTCGACCGACCGCAAGATGAAGGGGCTGCGAAATACCAAGCGGAGCAGCGGCTGGCCCAGAACACGGAGGGTCAGCTGCTCCAGGTACAAGGTGATGTCGGGAAGCTCGGGCATGATGGGGTGGGCCGCCGCTGCGCGGGCAAGCCGAGTGCTGGGCTAGCCTTCTATCAGATCGAATCCGCCCGAGGGTCGGACCGTCGCCTTGGAGCCCCGGTCGATCACCTCGGTCCAGCTTTCCGGGTTCAGGCTGGCGCCGCCGACCAGGACACCGTCGAGCTGTGGCCGGCTCAGCAACGACGCCACGTTCGCCGGGCTCACGCTGCCTCCATACAGGATGGAAACGCGATGGTGGACACCTTTGCGCCCCAACTCCATCCGGATCAGCTCGTGGATCTGTGCCGCGTCATCCGGTGTGGCGTTCTTACCGGTGCCAATGGCCCACACCGGCTCGTACGCCAGCACAACCCGCTCCCAGTCCTCAGTCTGTAGCGCCGCCAGTACCGCACCCAGCTGCCGGACGATCACGTGTTCCGTACGCCCACCATCGCGCTCGGCCAGGGTTTCTCCGACGCACACCAGCGGAGTGATGCCGGCGGCCAGTGCGGCCCGGGTCTTTCGCCCGACTTGCTCGTCGGTTTCTCCGAACAGGTGACGGCGCTCCGAGTGGCCGACCAGAGTCAACCTGGCTCCTACCTCGGTGACCATCGGAATGGAAATAGCCCCGGTGTAGGCACCTTTGGGCTCCCAGTGAACGTTCTGAGCGCCCACGGTCACGTCGGGGCGCCCCTTCAGAGCATCGACCAGAGGAGCAATCGACAGCGCCGCAGGAAAGAACCACAGTTTCCTGCCCTCGATCGGGGACGTGAGCGCCAGGAACTTCTCCGCAAAGGCGCGGGCCTCTGCCGGACCGTGATTCATCTTCCAATTGGCGGCGAAGGTGAGTTTGCGCTCATTCATAGCGCAAGCTCACACTTCATCCAGCGCGGCCACGCCAGGAAGGTCCTTGCCCTCGAGGAATTCGAGCGACGCCCCGCCTCCGGTGGAGACATGGGTGATCTTGTCACTGAGCTGGGCCTTGGCCACGGCGGCTGCGGAATCGCCTCCGCCGATCACCGTCACTGCCCCATTTGCCGTTGCCTGGGCCATGGACCGTGCCACTGCAAGAGTGCCGTGGTCGAACGGCGGCGTCTCGAACACGCCCATCGGGCCGTTCCAGACGACCGTCCCCGCCTTCTCGATGCTGGCGCCGAACCGCTTCTCCGTGGCCGGATCGATGTCGTAAACGGCCCACCCTTGCGGAATAGCGTCGCGACGCACCACCCGCGTCTCGGTGTTGGGGGACAGCTCGCGGGCTATGACGCCGCCCTCCGGCAAAACCAGCTTGCTTCCGGCTTTCCGCATCAGCTCACGAGCCAAGTCGAGCCGATCGGGCTCCACCAGCGAGTTGCCGGTTTCGAGGCCCATGGCCTTGAAAAACGTGCAGGCCATCGCACCACCCAGAAGAATCTCATCGACCTTGGGCAGCAGCGCCTCGACCAGATCGATTTTACCGCTGATCTTGGCTCCTCCCATTGCCGCTACGAAGGGCCGCTTGGGATCGTGTAGCGCCTCCCCCAGATAACGCAGCTCCCGCTCCATGAGGAACCCGGTAACCGCCGGCTTCAGGATCCGGGCAATGGCTTCGGTGCTG
>DASUVR010000092.1:0-4347 GCA_036378855.1 Gemmatimonadales bacterium
AGGCGTTCCGCGCGCTCAAGGCAGCGCGTATCATCTGCAGTTTACGGGAGGGCGCTATCCGGCTCAGTCCCCACGCATATAATGATGCGAGCGATATGGCCCGCGTAGTCGAAGTGGTGGAGTCACTATGACTGCATTTACCGACATGTTGAAGGATGGGTACGGCGGCGATGAGCCGGGCCTGACCCTGGGCGCTGCCCTGGAGGGAACCCGGATCCACCAGCAGCCGAAGATCCGCTTGCCGCTGGCCATGGCCAGCCGCCACGGCTTGATCGCCGGGGCAACCGGAACCGGCAAGACCAAAACCCTGCAGCTGCTCACCGAGCAGCTGTCCCGCCAGGGGGTTCCGGTCTTCGTGGCCGACATGAAGGGTGATTTGTCCGGGCTGGCCATGCCCGGAATTGCTGACGATCGGATTCGGGCGCGAGCAACCGATACCGGGTGGGACTGGAAGCCCGAGGGCGTGCCGGTGGAGTTCGTCAGCCTGACCGGCAAGCTCGGGGTGCAGCTTCGGGCGACGGTGAGCTCGTTCGGGCCATTGTTGCTGGGCAAGGTGCTGTCGCTGAATGAGACCCAGACCAGCGTGCTCACCATGGTCTTTCGCTATGCCGACGACAATCATCTTCCGCTGCTCGATTTTCCCGATCTGCGCTCCCTGCTTCAGTTTCTCGCTTCCGACGCCGGAAAGCCAGCACTCGACCAGTACGGTGGAATGTCGGCGGCAACGGTGGGAGTGCTGCTTCGCCAGATGGTAGACCTCGAGGCTCAGGGAGCCGGACAGTTCTTTGGCGAGCCCGAATTCGATGTCAAAGACATGTTGCGGACCACATCGGAGGGGCGAGGGATTGTCACTTGCCTGGAGCTCCCCGACGTGGCCGACAAGCCCCGGTTGTTCTCCACCTTCATGATGTGGCTGCTGGCCGAGTTGTACCACAACCTGCCTGAAGTGGGTGACCTTCCCCGGCCGAAGCTGGTGTTCTTCTTCGATGAGGCCCACCTCCTGTTCGAGGAGGCGCCTAAGGCGTTTCTCGAGCAGGTGGAGCAGGTTGTGAGGCTGATCCGGTCCAAGGGTGTCGGGGTGTACTTTGTGACCCAAACACCGAAGGACGTACCTCAAGACGTTCTGGCCCAGCTGGGGAATCGGGTGCAGCACGCACTGCGAGCGCATACGCCCGACGATGAAAAGGCGCTCAAGGCGGCAGTGCGGACCTTTCCCAAGACTTCTTTCTACGATCTGGCGCAGACACTCACGTCCCTGGGGATCGGTGAGGCCGTGGTGACGGTGCTCGACGGCCATGGCGTACCGACCCCAGTGGTGGCAACCCGGCTCATTCCGCCGGCTTCACGGATGGCCCCGCTCAGCCCGGATGAGCTCCAGGCCGACATCCGGCAATCCGACTTGTTGGCGGAGTATGGCCAGCCAGTGGATCGGGAGAGTGCGCGGGAGATTCTCGCCGCTCGGATTGCTCGAGCCGCGCCCGCGGAGGCACCGCCAAGTTCAGCTCCCCAGCGCAAATCGTCCGAAAAAACCATGGCCGAAGTGGCGGGCGACGTGGTCTCGTCATCGGTGGGCCGGACCGTGGTGCGCGAAGTGGTTCGCGGACTATTCGGCTTGCTGGGGGCCAAGCCTCCGCGACAGACCTCGCGGCGATCCAGCCGCTGGTAGGGGCTCACTCAGGGCAGCAGCACCAGCCTGACGTAATTCTTTTTGCCTTTTCGCAGGATCACAAACTGGCTGTCGGCCGGGCCCTGCAGCTGGTCGTCGGCCAGGTGAAGGTCCACCGCCTGGATCGGCTGGTCGTTGAGGTAGAACCCTTTTCCCTGGATGCCACGACGGGCATCGGCTTTCGAGCTGGCCAGACCACTGGCAACCAGCAGATCGATCAGCGGCAAGCTTTCCCCCAGGGCGGAACGGGAGACGTGTCGGGTGGGCATGTCAGGGAGCACTTCGTCCAACCCCGCCTGAGTCCTGCCCTCGAACAATGCCGCGCTGGTACGGACCGCTTCCTCCGCGGCGTTCTTTCCATGTACCCGCTGAGTAACATCGAATGCCAGGGTACGTTGGGCGGGGCGCTTGCCGGGATCGGTCGCCTGGGCCGACATCACTCGCGAGATCTCATCCAACGGCAGGAAGGTGAAGAGCTTGAGATAGCGCTCCACATCCCGGTCGTCGGTGTTGATCCAGAATTGATAAAACTGGTACGGGCTCGTTTTAGACGGATCGAGCCAGACGTTCCCCGCCTCGCTCTTGCCGAACTTGCTTCCGGAGGTGTTGGTGATCAGTGGAAACACCAGGCCATAGGCCTGTTTGCCC
Organism: Gemmatimonadales bacterium; assembly: GCA_036378855.1. Classification (GTDB taxonomy): domain Bacteria; phylum Gemmatimonadota; class Gemmatimonadetes; order Gemmatimonadales; family GWC2-71-9; genus CAVVWJ01. Next base: position 2,315 of record DASUVR010000092.1, read on the forward strand.
TCGCGTTTGCCGATCAGCTCGATGCCGGCAGTGATGTTGCCCCACTGGTCGCTGCCGCCGATTTGCAGCTCGCAGCGCTCGGCCCGGAACAGATGCCAGAAGTCGTAGGCCTGAATCACCATGTAGCTGAATTCGGTGTAGCTGATCCCCGTCTCCAACCGGCTTCGGACACTTTCCTTCTGCAGCATGAAGCCCAGGGTCAAATGCTTACCGGTGTCGCGGAGGAACTCCATCAAGCCGAGGGGCCGAAGCCAATCCGCATTGTTGCGGAGCCGCGCCGCCGTCGGTTCCGAGCTCTCGAAGTCGAGAAAGCGACTCACCTGGCGTCGAATGGCTTCGGCATTCCGGTCGACCTCTTCGATCGGCAGAATCGGCCGCTCGGACCGCTTGCCGCTGGGATCGCCGATCATGCCAGTCCCCCCGCCTACCAGCACAATCGGCGTATGGCCGTAACGCTGCAGCCAGGCTGCGCCGATAATGGGAACCAGGCTGCCCACGTGAAGCGAATCGGCAGTGGGGTCCAGTCCGACGTAAGCCGTAAGTGGCCCCTGCTCCAGTCGCTGCTCCAGCCCGGCGGTGGCGTCTTGAAGCAGGCCTCGCGCCGTCAAAGTTTTGAGCAGTTCGTTCATAGGACGTTCATGGTACCCGCTGGAATCGAGCATAGCAATTGGCTAGCTTGCGCGTATGACCCACCCACAGGATCCGCCTGATCCTCTGGATCCATTCGATCGGAACGACGAACCAGCGCCACCGCGGGAACCTCCGTTCCGGCGCTTCGGCCGTCCGCCGGTGAAGTCCGGAGGCTCACCCCTGAAATCGCTCAAGGGGTTTCGCCTGTCTCCGCGAGCCCGGCGGAACATTCTGGTTGGCTTCCTCGCCACTTTCGCCCTGGGATTGGCATTCCTCGCCGCGGCCTGGAGCCGGGCATGCGCCGGAAACACCTGCCCCTCGATCGACGAGCTGGGCGGGTATGACCCGAACCAGGCTTCCAAGGTCTATGCCGCAGATGGGCGGCTCATCACCGACCTGGGACTGGAGCGACGAACCGTCATCCCGTTGGGAGAGATGTCGCCCTACGTAAAGGCGGCCTTCCTGGCGACAGAAGACAAGCGATTCTATCAGCACCACGGCATCGACTGGTACCGGGTCTTCGGTGCCATCAAAACCAACATCTTTCAGCTGCGCTTTGCCGAAGGGTTTTCCACCATCACGATGCAGCTGGCTCGGAACATCTGGGACGAAGACATCAGTGGGCGGGAGAAGTCGGTCAAGCGGAAACTCAGGGAAGCGCACGTCGCCCTGGAGATCGAGCGCAAGTATCCCAAGGACAAGATCCTCGAGATCTATCTGAACCAGATCCCGCTGGGGAACGGCGCCTACGGCGTCGAGGCCGCATCGCAGCGATACTTCGGGAAGTCGGTTCGGGATCTGAATGTCGCCGAGGCGGCAACGCTGGCGGCCATACCCAAAGCCCCGTCCCGATACAATCCCCGGCGAAATCCCAACGCCAATGTTCAGCGCCGCAATACCGTCGTGAACCTGCTGCGGGATAACGGACTGTTGACCACGGAAGAGGCGGAGCGGTGGAAGGCCTATCCGCTGCTCCTGTCGTCGCACTCAGATTACAGCGGCGTGGCGGAATATTTCGTGGAATACGTGCGGCAGCAGCTCGAAGCTCGCTTTGGCCGGGATCTGTATACCTCGGGCTATCGGATCTATACCACGCTCGACCTCGACATTCAGCAAGCAGCGGAGCGTGCCCTCGAGGCTCGGCTGGAAGCCATCGAGAGCGGGGCCGACGGAAAATTTCCTCACGATACCTATCGGCAGTATCTCGAATCCAAGAGCGACAACAACGACGACAACAACCGGAGCACTACTCCCTATCTCCAGGGGCTGGTTGTCACGCTCGAGGCCAAGACCGGTTACATCCGGGCCATGGTGGGCGGACGGGATTTCGAAGACAGCAAGTTCAATCGCGCTACCCAGGCGCTGCGCCAGCCGGGCTCCACCTTCAAACCGATCGTGTATGC